>CAZPCG010000112.1:0-3408 GCA_964584875.1 uncultured Spirochaetota bacterium | reverse complement strand
GGAAAATCTGGGTGTGCATATCCCGCTGGATGTGAGAGTGTCGGAGCTCGGAGTGGCCCAGCAGCAGATGGTGGAGATCGCAAAGGCCCTCTCGCTCAACGCCGACATCATCATGATGGATGAGCCATCGGCGGTGGTCTCGGGGAAGGAACTGGAATCTCTCTTTCGAATAATGAGGACACTGAAGGAGAGTGAAAAAGCAATAATCTACATCTCCCATCGAATCGATGAAATATTCCAGATCGCAGACAGGGCAACCGTCCTGAAGGATGGGAAGCTGGTTGGAACGGTCAACACGGCCGAGGTTGACAAGCCGACAATAGTCAAGATGATGGTTGGGAGGAGCCTTTCTGAGACCTTTCCGCCCAGAGGAAAACCCGTTGAGAAACGTGAAGTTCTTGAACTGCGAAACGTGTCCCGGTACGGGGTGCTCAGGAACGTCACACTGAGGGTTTATGCTGGGGAGATACTGGGTATTGCAGGACTCGTCGGTGCGGGGAGGTCGGAGCTTGCAAGGGTCATTTTTGGGGCAGACCCGGTTGACGAGGGGGAGATCATCATAGGCGGGAAGAATATAAAGAAGAACACCCCGAAGAACTCAATCTCGAGTGGAATGGGTTACGTCACTGAGAACCGGGCGCATGACGGGCTGGTGCATTCTCTTTCGGTAAGAAAGAATCTCACCCTTCCCATACTGGAGAGGATAAAAAAGTGGTTTTTCGTCAGAGAAGCCCAGGAGCGGGAGTTCAGCAAGGGTTGTGTGGACAGGTTCAACATCATCGCTCCCAGCATCGAACAGGAAGTAAGGTACCTTAGCGGAGGAAACCAGCAGAAGGTAATCCTTGCGAAGTGGATCAGCATAAACCCGAGTGTGCTGATCCTCGACGAGCCCACCAGGGGGATCGATGTTGGCGCAAAAAGTGAAGTTTATATCCTCATGCGAAAGCTTGCGGACAAGGGAACTGCGATTATCATGATCTCATCCGAGCTTCCTGAAATCATCGGAATGAGCGATCGCATACTGGTCATGCACGACGGTAAACTGATGGGAGAGCTATTCCCTGAAGATGCCACAGAAGAGAAGATACTGATGCTTGCCACAGGCCAGAAGGGCGGAGATTAGCAGGGGAAGGGGTAAAAGCATGCGTTTCGGGTTCTATAAGCGTTATTCGGCTACCCTCATTGTGTACATTATCCTTGCTGTCCTCGTACTGGCTACCAGTCTGCTCTCCGATGTGTTTTTAACCTTCCGGAATATTGAAAACCTGCTCCGCCAGGTTGCCCCCCTTGGTTTTGTCAGCGTCGGACAGACCTTTGTGATTCTGACCGCGGGGATCGATCTGTCCATAGGCTCGGTGGTGAGCATGGCATCGTGTCTCACCACGGGGCTAATTCTCGGGAGGGAACCTCTAATTTTTCCGGTTCTTGTGCTTGTGATAGGGCTCTCCCTCTTCATCGGATTCATCAACGGGATGGTGATCAGCAAGACAGGCGTGCACCCCCTCATCGTTACGCTGGGGATGATGTCTGTCGTCCAGGGTGGGATACTGCTGTATACGAGGTCTCCCTACGGGTCAGTGCCGATGAGCTTCGACTTCATCGCCTGGGGAAACGTCTGGAAAATACCCTTTTCCATCATCATGTTTGCAACAGTTGCGACTGTTTCCATCATCCTGCTCCGGCTAACGGTGTTCGGCCGATATGTGTATGCCACCGGCGGAAACGAGGAGGTAGCACGGCTTTCAGGGATTAAAACCGGGATGGTGAAGGTGATAGTGTACATGATAAGCAGCTTCACCGCCGCGCTGACCGGTACCTTCCTGGCCAGCCGCATGGGTATGGGTGACCCTCTGGTGGGCGAGCGCTACATGCTCGACTCCATCATTCCAGTGCTGATAGGGGGGACGAGGCTCACCGGAGGAAGGGGTGGTGTAGGGGGAACAGTAGCCGGGATATTCATCTTCACAATTCTCAGCAACGCTCTGAACCTTCTCGATGTAACAGCCTACTGGCAGTGGATCGTGGAAGGGCTTGTGGTTATAGTAAGCGTTTCTTTCTACTTCAGGCAGAAGAGCTGAAACCCCAAAAACGGCATGCTTGCGTGCATATTCGATTTGCATACTTATGGTTTCATCAAGAAAATTTCTGTTATTTTGTACATGAGCCGCTCTGGCAGGCAGAATGACCTTATATAATGAAGAGGAGGGTTGTTTATGAAGATCGCCGGCGTGCACCACACAGCCGTCATTGTATCCGACATGAAGAAGTCTCTCAAATTTTACAGGGACACACTTGGGCTGAAGGAAAAGCTGAACATGCGCTACGATGCCGACCCGGTAATGATGGATCTGCCGGGAACCCAGCCGAAGCAGCATCTGGTAATGCTTTCGGCAGGGAATACGATTATCGAGCTGATCCAGTACCTGGAGCCCAGGGGGAAACCTAACGACAGGAGGCCCTGCGATACGGCCAACATGCACATCTGCTTTCAGGTCGAGGACATAAGGAAGGCTTACGATGAAATGCGCTCTGCGGGGCTCAGGTTTCACAGGGACCCGGCTTTCATAGGAGAGGATGGAGGGGGTCTCAGCGGTTACGGCTACGTCTACTTCAGGGGACCCGACAACGAAATTCTTGAATTCATGCAGGTACCGGAATGATTCTATTTGAAGGAGGAACATCCATGAAAATTGGCATGTTTACAGCAAACTTCCTGGACATGGATCTGGAATCTGTTTTCAAGATGATGGCGGCAAAGGGTTATGAGATGGCCGAGATTCCTGTCTTTTACGGCAACAGCCACCTTGATATCGATGAGGTGCTAAAGGGGGGAGGGGCAAAAAGGATCAGGGATCTGGCAAAGAAGTACGGGATTACCATATCGGCGCTGAGCAACCACCCGGAGGGGCAACTGGTGCTCGGTCCACACACGGTGGACACTGATGGCCTCCACAAAGGCAGCTCGTCGGAGAAGATAACGTTCGGCATGGAGCGAATGAAGAAGACCGCAAGGGCTGCTGCCGCCCTCGAGGTGCCGGTAGTATGCGGGTTTGTTGGATGCGAGAACTATTCCAGGTGGTTTCCATGGCCATACCCGCAGGGGTGGGAGGAGATGGAAGGGGACTTTGTCGAACGCTGGAGTGAAATCCTCGACGTGTTCGAAGAGGTGGGGGTGAAGTTCGCCCACGAGCCGCACCCCAATGAGTACATCTACAACGTTGAGACCGCGGTCAATAGCATTAAGCAGCTCAAAGGGCACAGTGCATGGGGTTTCAACCTGGACCCGGCAAACATCATCCTCCAGGGTATAGACCCTGTGATCTTCGTTCAGGAGCTTGGCGACAGGATATACCATGTGCATGCAAAGGACGGTGAGATCGTGGAGCACAACGTGAAGCGCTCCGGGAT
>CAZPCG010000111.1:0-6548 GCA_964584875.1 uncultured Spirochaetota bacterium | reverse complement strand
CCGCCTCATCTCCTCCTCGAGTATGAGAGATCTGATCATCGTGAAGGTTTCGTTGTAGGACTCCTCAAGGTTGTCGAGGATCAGTACAGGGTCCAGCTTTTCACCATTCATCACGCCAGTTATTTCCACAAAGAGGGGGAGGAACCTCTCCGGCCGTGCCGCCAGGAGGGAGCTGTACGCTGTATCACCGATGAGCTTTGTTTCGAGGGCACGGATTCGTCCCACAGCGTATGCATACCCCATGTTCTCCACAAACTCAACGTTATGCGCCACCATCGAACAACTCCCAGACTTTTTGTTCGAGATCGTTTCTCTTGTATTTGAACAGGCTCTCGATCGAAAGGTTTACTTCAACCTTCCCCTTTTTCAAGATGAAACCCCAGGAAAAATCGCCCTTAGCGTCAGACATGGTGAAGCGTGCGCCCTTATCACTGTTCAGCTCACCGACGATCTTGTGCAGGTACGCATCCTCCCCCTTCTGGCCAAAGACAATCTCCTCATCCTTCGAACCTGAAACCTTCCGGATCAGTTTCAGGAGAAGACTCCTGTATTCCGAAAAAGGTTGATCGACGAGCCGCTGGTACGCTGTGGAGAAAGCTCTGTCCATCCACTCCTGCCGTGCCGCAAGAACTGCTTTCCTCTGCGCAAGACGCCTCCCCAGTATTGCTCTCTCCTTCTCCCTCCTGCACTGCTCCTCAAGCCTCTCCCTTTCTCTTCTGAAGTACTCCTCAGCCTCGAGCCGGTTTTCATCTTCGATGGAGTGGGCCTGCTGGGCGGCATCCCCGGTTATCTTTCCTGCCTGAGCCTTCGCATCCGAGATAATCCGATCTATGATTCCCTCTACCGACATAGAGAAACTCCATTTCCTGGAAATATTCTAAATCTTGAGGAACATCCACACAAAGATCGACAGGAGCAGACCGAGAACGGCGTAGAACTCCACCAGCACCCCCATAACGAGCGCCTTTCCCATCTCGCCTTCCTGCTTCGATATGAGGTTGATGCCTCCAGCGCACACCTTTCCCTGATGAATGGCGGAGAAGAGACCGGCAATGGCAACCGGCAGGCACATGAAGAAGACTTCAAGCCCGTTAACCAGGGCAAGCTCCGCGATCTGGCCGGTCAAAAGGCCGATCTTCTGAATGGTCAAAAAGCCAACGACAAACCCGTAAATGCCCTGTGTTCCAGGCAGCGCAACGAGCAGGATGAACTTACCGAACCTCTTCGGATCCTCACTCAAACCACCGGAAGCCGCTCCGGCGGCTATCCCGATACCTATTGAAGAGCCTGTTCCAGGCAGAGCCACTGCAATTGCAGCACCAGCAATAGCAAGAAAAAGGCCTGCATTCATTTTTTCCTCCTGTTCAGTTCGACAAATATCATACGCCGGTATCCATAACGCAGAAAGCCGATACCTGTTTCAATATCTCAGCGCCCAACCCTCCGGGGCGCAAAGGTATACTTCCTGTTCTCTGAAAAAGTCTTCAGCAACTCCCCCTCCCCCGTGTAAAACTTGGTGAAAAATTCCATGAACTGGAGCCTGATGGAGTGCACAAATGCGCTGAGACCGCTGATGAAGAGGTTGAAGAGATGGCCTATTAGCAATACCCCCACGAACCCGGCTATTCCTATAATGGGAAGCTGCCTCACCATCCCGGCAAGGGTGTTCATGACCCCGGCGATGACGCCGGTTGCAAGACCCAGGGCAAGGAGCCTCGAGTAAGAGAGTATATCGCCAAGAACCCCGGATACACCGTAGAGGGTGAAGAGACCCTTCCCGATTCTCTTAATGGGGTTCAGGGAGCTTCGCTCCGAGAACAGCACTATGATACCCGCCCAAAGGGCAAGCAACACATAGAACAGTGTGTTGAGCATTTCTGTATGGGCGGGAAGCCACCGCATGAGAACCTTCGGCGCAGGTGCAAAAAGCAGGAAAATCCATGGGAGATGATCACACACCGCTTCTACCCATTGGCCGTCCCGCAGGAGCATGTATATCTTTATAATATAGCCTGTCAAGAGGTGCAGCACCCCCAGGGTGAGAGCGAGAGCGAAAAAGGTGAGCACATCCTTGCCCGAATCAAAGATCATGATGCTGTAACGCGCCTCCCTCAGCCAGGCGAGGTTTTGGGGCAGCAGGTCAAAGTCGATACCGAACACCGTTCCGATCAGCGCACCAATGACGAAGGTGAAAAGACCGAGAATGAAGAAGAGGCGCAGGAACTTCTTGAGGCCGTTGTTCGTCTTGATCAGCGCCATTCCCAGGGCAGTTATGAGCGTGATTACGAGCCCATACCCGGCCTCGGTGAGGCAGATGCCGAAGAACATCGCATAAAATGGCATGAGTATCGGAGTTGGGTCGATCTCCCTGTGGTTCGGCGGCGAGTAGAGGTTGACGATGAGCTCAAAAGGTGAGACAACAGGATTGTTTCGATAGGCAACGGGAGGCACCTCGTCCTCCTCCTTTTCCACCTCAATCACATGGGCTTCACTTCTCTTCCCCACCACCTTCATCAATTCCGGAAGGTCTTTTTTCTTCGCCCATCCATGAATGACGAAGACCATGTCGGTGTAGAAGAGCTTCTCCTTCGCTATTTCTTTTTCCAGTTCAGTCTGGATAAAATCGTAGTAGTACTTCAGGGATTTCAACCTTCCGGCTATTTCACGGGCTCGTGCCGAAAGCTTTTCCTTTTGCGATCGAATTGTAGAAAGATCCCCTTCATACTCCTCGATGAGCATGCCGGGAGTCTTATCGGCCTTTTCAAGTGCCACCGGCTCGAAGCGGAAATCCCGTTCCAGGCCCGCAACCTGCTCCTCTGCATCCACATGGTATGCTATGAAGAAATAAACCTCTTTAGGAAGCGCTCCCGTTTTCGTATTAGAAAGCGGCGTAATGTTCTCGAGGCATAGGAGTTCTGAATCCACCGCAGAGTTAAGCTTCTCATAGCCCTCAGGGTCGAGCTTCGAGACGACTATCTTCGTTTTCCCGGTTATCTGGAGGAGTTGCAGTGGAACATCGAGACTTCTGAGTGGTAAAAGCTCCTCGATCTTCTGCATTACATCCCTCTCTCGGGACTCAGCTTCAGAGAGCTCTCTCTCAATGTCCAGCACCTCTTCTTTTATAGCAACTGCACTTTCTGTCTCGGAAGCTTTCTTCAGCTCATCCTTTGCAAGCTCCTCCGGAACCTGCGAAAGCTTTTGCAGTATGGACACCTTCGGTCCGTACCGCTCTATGAAGCTTAACGCCCTTTCAACATCGATGAGCTCTCTTCTCATGTCGGATATCTTCTCGGTGGTTTTTGCAAGGAGGGCCTTGTGGCTCTCCCATTCCCCGATGCGGTGGGGGTCGATCTGAAGGATTGAAAGCTGTTGCAGTTCTTCGAGGAGGGGATCAATTATAGCATTGTGAGCTGTTATCTCAACCTTGGTGACGGGATCAAGCGCCATCGCGCATTCCTCGATGGTTTATCAATTATTCCTTCACTATTTCTTCCATGATGTAACTGATCACATTGGGCAGGTTCTTCTCACACTGCACATTTATCCTCTCAATGTGCTCCTTTTCCTCCATCTCTATCCGGTGTAAAATCTCGGCGGTTTCGGCATCGTACTTTGCTCTGATCTTTTCAGCCTCTTTTGCAAGCACCCTGTCCTGTTCGGAAAAGAGTTCCTTTTTCCTATCTCTCGCTTCCTGAATTATGCGCCTGGCTTCTGCATGGGCAGCATTGATTATCTCCTCCGCCTCTTCTTCCTTATGCCTGATCGTACGGATTAATTCACCCGCCATATCGCTCTCCATCTACTCGAAATCTTTTCTTAATGCATTTGCTTTTTGATTCTTCCGGCAAACTTCTTCACATAAAGGCAGCCGCGACTTTTATTTGTTAATGTACTTAAAATTGCACCATTTTGCAAACGAAAGTTGCGCTATCGATTGTCATCACAGCAGATTGGCACAAGCTCGGTTATGCTGTGAATGATAAAATCTGGAACGAGGTTTAAAAGCCCGTTTATGTCGCTGTACCCGTAGCTTGCATACACCGAGTCAATCCCTGCTGCTTTTGCAGTGAGAATATCGTTCTTTCCGTCACCAACCATGATGACCCTGTCCCGAATTACACCCGTTTCGGAAAGGATATGCTCCACGACCTCAGGAGAGGGTTTTCTCCTGGAAAGGGTATCCCCAAATACCAATGATTCGAAATAGTGAGTCAATTCCAGTCCGTCGATGATCGTTTCAGTGAAGGACCGGGGCTTATTGGTTAAAAGCGCCTTCCTGGTTCCCTGAAGCCTGTCAAGTACCTCGTAAACGCCAGGGTAGGTCCTGGTCGTATCAAGCAGGTGAGAGGCATAGGCGTCGTTGAAAAGGGAAAGGGCCTCATCGAAGTTGATCTCATGGGAAGCTATGCAGCGGGAAACAAGATGCTTCACTCCATCACCCACGTAACCGGTCACTTCCCCTATGCTTTTGGTCTCAAGCCCATAGTGGGACAGCATCTTGTTCACCGCTGTTGTAATATCGGCCCTGGTATCGACAAGCGTACCATCAAGGTCGAAGATGCACAGGTCGTATTTCATCCGTTCAATATATCAATTCCCGGCTCCACAATCAATAGCCTAATTGGTCATATTTGTATATCGCATGTTTATAATGCTTTACTTTGATGTTGACGAATAATGTAGTAACTTTGAGAAAATAGAACAACGTCACCCTGGAGAGTCTGTCTTTGAAATTAAAAACCGATCCGCTACTTCAAAACCTATACAACCTTTCGCTTGAATGCGCCAGAAAGGCGGGCTCCTTCCTTTTGCATCGATTTCAGAGCGGCAACATAGAGGTGAAGTCGAACCTGAGGCACGACGTGAAGCTCGATGTTGATATCGAGGCAGAAGAATTAATCATTGAAACGATAAAGGGCCGCTATCCTGACCACGGCTTCATCTGCGAGGAAAGCGGGAGAAGGCTTGAGAAGACTTCGCATAACTGGGTCATTGACCCCCTGGATGGGACGCTTAACTTCTCACGGGGGATACCGCACTTCTGCACCTCCATTGCCTTTAAAAACGGGAACAGTTACCTTGTGGGTGCAGTATTTGATCCCGTGAGAGATGAGATGTTCTCTGCTATCCAGGACCGAGGCTCCTTTTTTAATGGAAGGCCCATCGACCGCCCTGGCATTGACAGGCTTGCGGAAGCGGTTGTTGCGGGAGGATTTTTCAAGACTGAATCGCTTGAAGAGGGCACGAGGGTCTTCAAGAAACTTGCACGGAATGTGAAAAAGGTCCGCTTCTTCGGCTCAGCAGCTTTGGACCTCTGCTACCTTGCCTGCGGGCGGATGAACGGTTACATCCAGCACGGGGTCAATGAGTGGGATATAGCAGCGGCGATGCTCATTGCCGGTAATGCGGGAATACGGGTTGAAATCGTGGAGGCGGGTGACAGGCTCAACGTCATCGCAGCCGATAATAATATCTTTGAAGAACTCATGAGATGTATCCTATCGTAATGGCTACGGCATCCTGCCGGGCGGCAGAGGACATTTCAAAGGTGGGTAAAAATGAAAGTGCTCCTATCGAGAATTGAGCTGCGTATTCCATACTCCACATCGTTGAAGGACAAGCGGCGGGTCATCAAGGGGCTGAAGGACAGGGTTTGGGCCAGGTTTCGCGCCTCGATATCCGAAGTTGACGGTCACGACTCAAAGCAGCAGGCAGTCCTCGGGCTTGCATACGTGTCAAACGACGCCACCCTGCTCGACTCAATAATGAACAAGATCATTAACCTGATAGAGGAAGGATATCCCGAGCTTTTGCACCACTACGAGTACACCGTTGAGCAGTACTGATGTTTGTTATAGCAGCGGATTAACGTGAAAGTTCACCTGACGCTGGAAGTGTTCAGGTGGAGCATCTTGTTAGATGTTTCCTCGTTTCTTTGTATTCTTTTGGATGAATTTCGGGGTTTCTATTGATGAAGCTGATTCCTGCTTCAACCTGCAAAAGGAAGTCATAACCTAACCCTGTCCGTTTATCTTCGTACCAGGAAAAGGCTTCCCTTAAGTCATCTTCCGCTTCAGCCCTGACAATGACCTTATATTTCATTGCTTGCTCAATATCCTTTTATAAACATCGTCCCAAGGAGAGCCTAAATCAGGATTTCTATGATAAGCCTCCAATCGTTCATCTATTATCCTTTTCTCATCTTCTGTCAATTCAATAGCCTCAGCTTCTGCGGCTATAGTATCCCAGATATCTTCAACCAATTGGATTCTCTCAGATATTGACAATGTAAGGCTATCTGTTGCTGTTATCTTTTTCATAACTTATTCCTCCTGTATTATTAATTTTGCATCTAATAACCGAGTATGCTACAGATATAAAGTATAGCCCCTGCCATGTTATGATATATACTCTTTATCACACCAAACTGGAGTGCTATCCGTCAAAGAAGCTATATAGCTGTATAGTTAGACCCTTTTTTTTCTAATTAGGTTGTTTATCTAAACAACAGTGTTTGTATTTCTTTTCAGCCCCGCAAGGACAAGGGT
>CAZPCG010000110.1:0-6557 GCA_964584875.1 uncultured Spirochaetota bacterium | reverse complement strand
AAAGAGCATAATACCGGCATTGTTTGATAGAACGTGGAGCGAGCTCTGGCTTCTTTTGAAATCGTCTGCAAACCTGCGGATAGACTCCTGTGCCGATAGGTCTGCGAGCATGAGGGAAATGTTTTCGTTGCCACTACTGGTCTTTATCTCCTCTACTGCACGCTCTCCCCGCTCTCTACTCCGGCACAGGATAATCACGGTGGCACCAAGCCTTGCAATACCCATAGCGGTTGCCTTTCCTACTCCAGAGCTCCCGCCTGTAACAAGACACACTCTTCCCTTCATTGGGCAGGAAACCTCCTCCCTCAATTCTTATCTCCCATCATTTTATTGATCATCCGGGCTGTTTCCGGATGATAATGGGCTTGAAGTTGGAAATCAACATAACCGGCACCGGTGCCTTAAAATTAAACTTGACTCGATTCATCCCACAATAGTAAAATAATTACGCAGAACAAAAGCGGCGTCTGATATAACAATAGAGAGCGGCAGATATTCTGTAAAGAACTATTACTTCAGGCGGGAATAGCTCAGGGGTAGAGCGCCACCTTGCCAAGGTGGATGTCGCGGGTTCAAATCCCGTTTCCCGCTCATTTTTTTGCACAATGGCTCAAAGGTAGATGATCTTTTATGCAGTCACGTTCCGCCTTGCATGCTTTCTCAATCCAGTAATTTTTTCCCGCATGAAAAGTATTTATTTTTAATGGTCGTCGCATTATCTTTACATCATAGAAGAAGCAAGGCATATCATTTTACATGATCTAGAAAAAAGGCCGATGCATGCAGCTTGAGAAGGCAGTGACAAAGGAACCGAATTCAAAGATCAGCATACGGGTAACCGTCGATAAATCATCAGTTGGAGAGGTGAGGGAGTCGGTCATACGCGATTATGAAAAAAGTGTACGAATGCCGGGTTTCCGCAGGGGAAAGGTCCCGAGACAAATAATACTTTCAAGGTTTTCAGACACCATCAAGAACAAAACACAAAATCTGGTACTCTCCAGGTCTCTTACCCAGGTGCTTGAAGAGGGGAAGTATAATCCCATCTCAGAGCCCGCCATAATAGAAATAGGTGATCTCGTTCCAGGGGAAAATTTTTCCTTTACCGCGGAGTGCGATCTCGTTCCAGAGGTAACGCTTGGGGAGTACAGGGGCATTTCCTCACTGAAATATATCTATGACGTGAAAGATGCTGCTGTTGACCTGGAGCTTGAGAAACTCCGGGAAAGATTCTCGACTCTCGTCAGCGTGGACAGAAAGGCTAAAAACGGCGATTACATCGTCATGGACTACGAAGAGCTTCTGGAAGATGGGAAACAGGGTGAAAGGAAAGAAAACCAGACGGTATTCCTGGACAAAAAGGATGATCCCCTCGTAAAGCAGCTCGCAGGCCTGGGGAAAGGAGAAGCAAAGGACGTTGAGCTTGCGTTGGACTATGAGGAGAACGGGAAGAATATATCTAAAACGAAGAGGTTCCATGTGCAGGTAAAAGAGGTAAAACAGAAGGAGCTTCCGGAGCTGAATGACGATTTTGCAAAGGACATAAGCGATGCGGAAAATCTTGAAAAATTGAAAGAGAAAATAAGGGAAGAACTGAAGGAAGATGCAGCCCGGAGGTCGGTGGCAAAAACGAAAGATGAGATCATTACAAGGCTCATATCAAAGAGTACCTACGAAATTCCTGAAACGCTCCTTGCCCACGAAGTTGATCGAATAATCGGTGAAATTGCCCATGCATACAGGACCGACATTGAGCACCTGAGGAAGGACCAAAAGAGATACGAGGGGTACCGGCAGAATCTGAGGCCGCGGGCTTCTGAACATCTCAGGTATGAGCTCACCCTCATCGAAGTGGCAAAAAGGGAAAAAATCGAAGTGGATGGGAGTGAGATCGATGAAGAAATAATGGGGTATGCGAAAAGCCAGAAGAAGGATGTTGATGAAATAAAGGCTCAGCTTGAGAAAAACGGCTCCATTAACAGCCTGCGATACAGGTTGAGAATGAGCAAGTCTCTGGATTTTCTGTACCAAAACGCCAGGATGGATGAAGAAAAGCACATTCTCTATACTGCAGAGGAGGAAACTGCATAATGGCTCTCGTACCAATCGTTGTTGAACAGTCGAGTCGCGGTGAACGCGCCTACGATATATATTCCCGCCTGCTGAAAGACAGAATCATTTTTATAGACTCCGAGATTATCGACATTACCTCAAATCTCATCATCGCGCAGCTCCTGTTCCTTGAGGGAGAGGATCCCGACCGGGATATCTTTCTTTACATCAACAGCCCTGGGGGTTTAATAACCTCTGGGCTTGCAATCTATGATACAATACAGTACGTCAAGCCAGATATATCTACTATCTGTATCGGGCAGGCGGCAAGCATGGCCGCAGTACTGCTCACAGCAGGGGCAAAGGGAAAGAGGTATGCACTTCCAAATGCGCGCATCATGCTTCATCAGCCCCTTGGAGGCGCGCAGGGACAGGCAACGGATATCGAAATTGCAACAAAGGAGATCGTGCGCACAAGGGAGCTCATCGAGGACATTCTCGTAAAGCATACCGGGCAGAGCTTTGAAAGGATTCACCGTGACATTGACCGTGAATTCTACATGTCATCCCAGGAAGCTGTAGAATACGGCCTTATCGATGAGATTCTGTTGAGACAAAAGCAGAAGGTCGTCCAGGAGGCGTGAGAAGGGACTTACGCTTTTTATCAGAAAAGAAGAAAGACAAAACATTACATCTGCCGATACTAAAGAAAAAAGGGAAGAGGCTGCGATGATAAGGTACCCTGAGATGGAGAAGAAGGTATGCTCTTTCTGCAGTAAGGATCAGAACAGGGTGAGGAAAATGGTTGCGGGCCCCGGAGGGGTGTTCATCTGCGATGAGTGTGTTGAGCTGTGCAGCGATATCATGTTCGGCGAGGCCGAAGGCACTACCCATTTCATCCCTGAAAACCTGCCAAAACCCTCCGAGATAAAGAAATTCCTTGACCAGTATGTGATCGGCCAGGAGTATGCGAAGAAATCTCTTTCGGTTGCAGTATACAACCACTACAAGCGCATTACCCATCTGAACAGCAGAAACAGCGACGAGGTGGAGCTTGAAAAGAGTAATGTGCTCCTCATCGGTCCAACAGGCAGCGGCAAAACCCTGCTTGCACAGACCATGGCACGAAAACTCAACGTCCCCTTCACCATTGCCGATGCCACAACCCTTACCGAGGCAGGATACGTTGGTGAGGACGTGGAGAACATCCTTCTGAAGCTCATACAGAATGCCGGTGATGATGTGGAAAAGGCAGAGCTGGGGGTCGTCTATATTGACGAGATCGATAAAATATCACGGAAGAGCGAAAACCCCTCGATAACCAGGGATGTATCAGGAGAGGGGGTTCAGCAGGCCCTCCTTAAAATCATCGAGGGAACCATTGCCTCGGTGCCCCCACAGGGCGGGAGGAAGCACCCGCATCAGGATATGATAAAAATCAACACGAAGAATATCCTCTTTATCTGTGGCGGGGCCTTTGTCGGTCTGGACAAGATAGTCGAGCGAAGGGTTACCAGCAAGGCAATCGGCTTCGGCGCCGATGTGAAAAAGAAGGATGAGAAGAAGCTTGATGAAATCCTGAAGCACGTTCACCCCGATGACCTCATCAAGTACGGGCTCATACCTGAATTCACCGGGAGGCTGCAGGTCATCGCACCTCTGCACGACCTTGACCTTGATGCGCTGAAGCGTATACTCCTTGAGCCCAAAAATGCTCTCATAAAGCAGTACAAGAAAGTCTTTGAGCTGGAGGGGGTTGAGCTTGAGTTTACCCAGGACGCCATAGATGAAATAGCTAAGGAGGCGATCACCCGCAACACCGGTGCCCGTGGTCTCAGGTCGATCCTGGAAGGAACAATGCTCGATATGATGTACGAGATTCCATCCAGAAAGGACCTTTCAAAAATCGTCATCACCAAAGACGTGATAAAGAGAAAGGTCAACCCCCTCACACTGGGAGAAGGTGTAGAAGAGGAAAAATCCGCATAACTGGAGAGGAAAAAAATGAAAGCAGGTTTGAAAGTCTTAATCTTCATCGTCGTGGTAATCTTCATCATCGTTGCAATCCTTACAGGTGCCCGAATCTGGCTCAACTATGTGTGGTTCAACAAGCTCGGATACGTGAACGTCTATACCAAGATACTCTGGGCAAGGATCGGGCTGTGGTGGACCTTCTTCATACTCTTCTGGATTTTTGCCGGCCTGAACATCGTCTTTGCCTTCAGGAAGGGGAACATACAGTCGCTGAAGATACAGCAGGCAGGGGTGCCGGTTGAAATAAGCAAAAAGGTGGCCGTTATCATTTCCGCTATCGGCCTGTTCATCCTTGGTCTCATCATGGCACGTAACGGGAGCATAAGGTGGGAAATCATTCTGAAACTGCTCAACAGGACCCCGTTCAATTTGAAAGATCCCGCTTTTGGCAACGACATCTCCTTTTATGTCTTCACGCTCCCCTTCTACCTCTTTCTCAAGTCCTGGAGCCTTGGTACCCTCATCCTTACCATCATTGCAGTGGGCTTTCTCTATCTGATATCCGGTAATGTCACCTTCGAGATGAACAAGTTCACCATGAGCGATGGCGCAAAGAGGCACATCATCTTCCTGATCATGCTCATCGCCATAATCATCGCCTGGAACTACCGGTTGAAGGGGTACCAGCTCCTCTTCTCAAGACGGGGAGTCATATTCGGCGCCGGATACACCGATATAATGGTGGTACGCTATGCATACTACGTGATGATCGCCTTTTCCATCTTCACCGCCTGCCTCACCTACATGGGTATGAGGAAAGCATCTTTCAAGCAGCCGCTCATCGGATACGGCGTTCTCATCGGCGCTGCAATCGTGATCACTGGTATCATCCCCGGGGTTGTTCAGCGGATCTCCGTCCTCCCAACCGAACTCGTGAGGGAGCTGCCCTACATAAAACACAATATCACCTTCACCCGCAAGGGCTTCAACCTCGATATCATCGAGAGGGAGTCATTCCCGGTGAACGACTCCCTTGATGCTGAGGACTTTCTCTCTGAAACAGGGGTCGCGAAGCACATCCGGCTGTGGGACCATAGGCCCCTAAAGTCAACCTTCTCCCAGATACAGGAGTTCAGGCTCTACTACGATTTCTACGATGTCGATGTCGACCGCTACCGGTTCAGCAACGACTACCGGCAGGTGATGCTCGCAGGACGGGAGATTAACTACACCAAGATCCCGCAGGAGGCAAGGACGTGGGTCAACATGAAGCTCCAGTTCACCCACGGCTACGGGTTCGTCATGACTCCCGTGAACGAGTTCAGCTCAGAAGGCCTACCCATAATGATCGTGAAGGATATACCTCCCAGGATGACTGTCCCCCTCAAGCTAGAACGACCCGAGATATACTACGGGGAATTGACCACCCCCTATGTCATCGTCAATACAAAGCTCCCCGAGTTTGACTACCCGATGGGCGATACAAATGTCACGACGAAGTACCAGGGAACCGGGGGGCTCCCCATCAAAAACTCCTTAAGAAAGCTTTTATTTGCAATTCGCCTGAAGGACCTGGAGATCATCTTCACCCACTATCTCACCCCTGAAAGCAGGGTCATGATCTACAGGAGCATACAGGAGCGGGTGCCAAAAATCGCTCCCTTCTTAAAATACGACCCTGACCCCTACCTCGTGGTGCACGATGGAAGGCTGTTCTACATACTCGATGCATACACCATCACGGATCATTTCCCCTATTCGAATCCATATAAAGATGGGTACAACTACATTAGAAACGCCGTCAAGATAACCGTCGATGCATACAATGGCGATGTCACCTTCTACGTCATCGACAGGGAAGACCCGGTCGTACAGACCTATGCCAGGATCTTCCCCGCTCTCTTCAGGGACATCAGCGAGATGCCCGAAGGGCTGAAGCAGCACATCCGCTATCCCATTTACATCTTCGGGGTCCAGGCAGAGCTATACTCCACCTACCACATGACAGACCCGCAGGTTTTCTACAACAAGGAGGACAAGTGGAATATCCCAAGGGAGATATACGGGGAGACCGAGACGGAGATGATCCCCTACTACACCATCATAATGTTCCCCGATCAAAACGGCAGGGAGGAGTTCGTTCTCATCCTCCCCTTCACCCCGGTAAACAAGCACAACATGCTCGCGTGGATAGCGGCGATGTGCGATCCGGAAAACTACGGGAGGATCGTCGAGTACAAGTTCCCCAAGGAGAAGCTCATCTACGGCCCCTTTCAGATCGAGTCGAGGATCGACCAGCATGCAGAGATATCACAGCTCTTCACCCTCTGGGGCCAGAGAGGCTCGAGCATCATCAGGGGCAATCTACTGGTCATCCCCATAAGGGATTCCCTCATCTACGTTGAGCCGGTCTACCTGCAGGCTGAAAAGAGTGCGCTTCCAGAGATGAAGAGGGTCATCGTCGGTTACATGGACAACGTTGAAATTGGTCTTACCCTGGAAGATGCACTCTACAAGATATTCGGCGCCAA
>CAZPCG010000109.1:0-6558 GCA_964584875.1 uncultured Spirochaetota bacterium | reverse complement strand
GAGGTAGGGGGTCCGCCTGCCAGAAAAAGTAGATTCAACAAATGTCAGCGTCATCATCCCAACCTATAACAGGGCTCACTGCCTGGGATGTGCCGTGGACTCGGTTCTTCTGCAAAGTTACAGGTATTTTGAGCTGATCGTTGTTGACGATGGGTCGGAGGATGCCACACCCCGGCTTGTGCAGTCCTACGGAGACAGCCTCAGGTACGTAAAAATACCCCACTCTGGAGTCAGCAGGGCCCGGAACACAGGCATAGAACAGGCAGGTGGAAAGTGGATAGCCTTTCTCGATTCCGATGACTACTGGCTGCCCGCAAAGCTTGAGAAACAGCTTGCATACCTCTCATCCAATCCCCGTTACTTGCTTTGCCACACCGACGAGATCTGGATGAAAAACGGGAAGAGGATAAACCAGGGGAAAAGACACAGGAAATACGAAGGATGGTTTTTTTCGCCTTCCCTCTGGCTTTGTCTCATCAGCCCCTCTTCGGTAATCATCCATCGGAGGATATTCGATGAGATAGGGTACTTCGATGAGACCTTCCCCTATGTCGAGGATTATGAGCTGTGGCTTCGAATAACGTCTCGGTACCCCGTAGGATATGTAAGTGAAAAGCTCGTTGTGAAAACGGGAGGACATTCAGATCAGCTCTCACTCAGAATCGATGGAATAGAAAGATACAGGCTGCTCGCGCTGGAAAAACTCGTAAAAAGTGGTAAACTGAATACTGTGTTCCTCAGGGAGGCGATGGAGGTTTACAGGAAGAAATCCGGGATATACATCGCAGGATGCATGAAAAGGGGGAAGAAGGAGGAAATAGCCCTTTTTCAGCAGCGACTGCAGCAGGTGCTCCCCGCAGATGAACAGGATATACCCGAGAGTCACAGGGAAAAGGATACCGGCACATGAAGAAAATTCTCATTGTTGATGACGAGGAACCGGTTCGTGAGTTTCTGAAAGCTGCGCTCACCGAGAAGGGTTATGCCGTATCGGAGGCAAAAAACGGCATGGAGGGATTTACGCTCTTTCAAAAGACAAACCCTGACATCATACTCACCGATGTCCGAATGCCTGGATTGTCAGGAATCGAAATCACAAAACGCATCAAGCACTTGAAGGAGGACATCGACGTCATCATCATGACCGGCTTTGGCTCGGAGGAGCTCGTCGTCAAAGCCCTTCGAGCAGGAGCATCAAACTACATAAAGAAGCCTATTGTCTTCGACGACCTGTTCAACATACTTGAGAACATCATATATAAGCGGGAGAACAGGAAACGCTACGAGATTACGCGGGATGCCGTTGTATCCGAGCAGAAAGACATCATCATGGGAAATGATGTAACGAATGTATGGGGAGTGATCAACCAGATACTATTCAACATCCATTCCAGAGTTGGCTCCAAAACTATCGAGGGTATGGGGCTCGGACTCTATGAGATACTTATAAATGCAATCGAGCATGGAAACCTGGGGATATCCTACGAAGAAAAATCAAAGGCCCTCCAGAACAATACCTATACACAACTCATAAAGCGGAAGACGGCTGAAGCAGACGCGCAGGGGAAAAAGGTTTACATTAACTCCACCTACAACCACGATACACTGCAGGTAGAAATACGGGACGAAGGAAGGGGGTTTGACATCAAAAGCCTTCCTGACATGAGCGATCCTGAGAACATCCTGGCGGCACATGGACGCGGCATTTTTCTCTGTACGATCTACTTCGACCAGGTCCAGTACAGTAAATCCGGTAACCGCGTGACCCTGGTTAAGAATATCAAGAAATGAGTAGTTGCTCAATAGCCTGGGGTTTTAAATATTACAAAGACCACAGGATATTAAATAATTTCAGAAATGATATCATATGTGAGAGGGGCATTCTTATATCTGAAAGGTTTAAAAACCAGGCCCCTCAACTAACCCCCAGAGCTGCAGCGTCAACCACCTGCACGCCCCTGCGAGTGAGCGCAGAGATAGCACTGTCAGGGTCTTCGAACCTGAAGATGAGCAGCGCCTTGTCCTCAGGCTTTTCAAAGAAGGCGTACATGTACTCAACATTAATCCCAGCCTCAGTAAGCACCTCGAGCACCTTCGCAAGTCCACCCGGCCTGTCGGGAACCTCAACTGCAACGACTTCGGTATCCTTGACGATGAACCCCTTCTCCTTCAGCGCCTTCAGTGCCTTCTCTCTCTGGTCAACGATCATTCGCAGTATGCCGAAGTCCGACGTGTCAGCGAGGGAGAGCGCCCGTATGTTGATATTGTTTCTCCCGAGCACCTCCGTAATATCCATGATCCTTCCGACTTTGTTTTCGATAAAAACAGATATCTGTCGAATCTTCATTTTCTCCTCTCTTTTTTAGGCTCATCCGGTCACCTATATCTTCCTCCTGTCAATAACCCGTGTCGCCTTGCCCTCTGATCTTGTGATGCTCTTTGGCTCAACGAGCTTCACTCCCACCTTGATGCTAAGAACGCTCTCGATCTCATCCCTTATCTTAGCCTCAATGCGCTCAAGGTCCTTGATCTCATCTGAAATGAGTTTCTCATTCATTTCAACTAGCACCTCAAGCTCATCGAGACTCCCCACCCGGTCCACAACGATCTGGTAGTGGGGCTCGGTTCCTTCGATATTAACAAGGACCTCCTCGATCTGAGACGGGAATACATTCACTCCCCTGATGATCAGCATGTCATCTGTGCGGCCCATGATCCTCCGCATTCGAACGGATGTTCTGCCGCACCGGCACTCACCCGGCACCAGGGCGGTGATGTCCCTCGTGCGGTACCTGATCAGAGGCGTTGCCTCCCGGGTAAGGGTTGTAATGACAAGCTCCCCCACCTCCCCCGGAAGGAGCACTTCCCCCGTATCGGGATTAATGATCTCAGGGTAGAAATGATCGTCACAGATGTGAATGCCCGTTTTGCATTCACACTCGTTTCCAACGCCCGGACCGGTGATTTCGGTGAGCCCGTATATGTCGAAGGCAAGAAGCCCCAGCCTTTTTTCGATTTCATCCCGCATCCTGTTTGACCAGGGCTCGGCGCCGAAGTTACCGGCTTTCAGGGGAAGTTTACTGAAATCAACCCCCATCTCCTCCCCAACCTCGGCAAGGTAGAGACAGTAGCTCGGCGTGCATGTTAGTATCGTACTCCTGAAATCCTGCATGATCATGATCTGCCTCTTCGTGTTGCCCCCCGAAATGGGTATGACGGTTGCACCGATTTTACTTGCACCGTAGTGTATGCCCAACCCCCCTGTGAAGAGGCCGTAGCCGTATGCGTTATGAACAACATCGTCCGCCGTCGTACCGCTCATGGCAAGACAGCGGGCCATAACCTCGCTCCAGAGATCAATGTCGCCCTCCGTGTATCCTCCGATTACCGGCTTTCCCGTCGTCCCGGAGGAGGTGTGGATTTCAACGACCTTATTCATCGGGACGGCAAACATGCCGAAGGGATAATTGATCCGCAGATCATCCTTTAGTGTGAATGGAAGGCGGGAAATGTCATCTATGGAATTGGTGTAGGAGGGTTTAATGCCAAGGGCATCGAACCTCTCCCTGTAGAAGGGAATGACATCATACACCCTCCTGACAAGACCCCTGAGGAGATCGCTCTGGAGCGCTTTTTTTGCCCCTTCCGTGAGGGTTTCCCGTTCTCTGTTCCAGATCATGATTAGCTCCGACTCTTCAAGCCGCCCAGCTTTTCAAGGAGCAGCTCATTGACCAGTCGTGGGTTTGCCTTACCCTGGGTCTTCTTCATTACCTGTCCAACGAGAAAACCGAAGGCCTTCTGCTTTCCCCCTTGAAATTCTTGAACGGCGTAATCATGCTCGGCCAAAACCTCATCGATCACCGACTCAATGGCGTTTCCGTCAGTGAGCTGTTCCATGCCCCTCTCATCAATGATCTGGGGAGCCCTTTTCCCTGTTGCGACCATTTCGCTGTACACTTCTTTTGCCATCTTTCCGGAAATGATTCCCTGATCCATGAGATTGAAGAGGTCCCTGAGGTATTCGGGGGGCAGAGGAAACTGGTCGGCATCGATTTTACGCTCGTTGAGTACCCGTATCATCTCACCCAGTATCCAGTTTGCAATCTTTTTCGGCCTGGGATATCCATCAGCAGCTTCTTCAAAATAGCCTGCCAGCTTCCAGGATGAGCACAGGGTCACAGCGTCATACTCGGTCAGGCCATACTGCTCAACAAACCTCTTCCTGCGGGCATCGGGCAGCTCCGGAAGGCGCCGTCTCAGCTCCTCGATGTACTCCCTGATCAGTACCACCGGGACAAGATCGGGATCGGGAAAATAGCGGTAGTCATGGGCCTCCTCCTTTGACCTCATGGAGATGGTAGCACTTTTCCTTGGATCGAAGAGACGGGTCTGCTGGGTAAGCTTGCCTCCAGCCCTGAGGATCTTTGCCTGCCTTTTTATCTCATACTCCAGTGCCCTTTTTACGTTGGCGAAGGAGTTCAAGTTCTTGATCTCCTGCTTGACGCCAAAGCCCTGCACTCCTGCCCTGCGCATCGAGATGTTCACGTCGACCCGCAGTTCTCCCTTCTCCATGCTGCAATCGGATACGCCGGTGTACTGCATTATCTCTTTAATCGCCTGCAGAAAGATGTATGCCTCTTCAGGGGTTCGTATGTCCGGCTCGGTTACAATTTCAAGAAGCGGCACTCCGCATCGGTTGAAATCCACGTAGCTCGGCCCCTTGGGGTCTTCGTCATGAATGAGCTTTCCTGCATCCTCCTCCAGATGCGCTCGGATGATTCCGATTACCTTCTCCCTGCCGCTCTCCGTGCGTATCGAAACGCCCCCCTTCAGGTTGAGCGGAAGCTCGTACTGGGATATCTGGTAGGCCTTCGGCAGATCGGGGTAGAAATAGTTCTTCCGTGCTAATACCGAGGTTTCAGCAATACTGCACCCGAGTGCAAGCCCCGCAATCACGCCCTGCCTCACAACCTCCTCGTTTAGCACTGGAAGTGCTCCGGGCAGCCCGAGGCATACCGGGCAGGTGTGGGTGTTCGGAGCGGCACCGAACTCCGTGCTGCATCCGCAGAAGGTCTTCGTCTTTGTGTTGACCTGGACGTGTATCTCAAGCCCTATGACAGCCTCAAAGGTCATCCTGCACTCTCCTCCACAACCCTGGCAGCCTTCAGGATTTCACTCTCCCTGAAGTGAGCTGCAATAAGCTGCAATCCGACCGGAAGTCCATCGACCGTTTTCCCGCAGTTGACCGAGGCTGCCGGAAGCCCGGCAAGGTTTGCAGGGACCGTGTACACGTCAGAGAGGTACATCGCCAGAGGATCGTCGATCATCTGACCGATGTCCCAGGCTGGAATCGGTGAAACGGGGGTAACAATTATATCAACCCCCCTGAAGGCATTCCTGAAATCCTCCTGGATCAGGGTTCTGGCCTTCTGGGCTTTCAGGTAGTAGGCGTCATAGTATCCAGATGACAGGGCAAAGGTCCCAAGAAGAATCCGCCGTTTAACCTCTGTGCCGAAGCCTCTGCTGCGATTCTCCCTGTAAAGGGCCAGGAGATCGTCGGTTTCAATGAAGCGCGTCCCATAGCGTATGCCATCAAACCGGGCAAGGTTCGATGAGGCCTCTGCAGTCGCAATGATATAATAGGTGGCAATTGCATACCTTGTGCAGGAGAGGTTGATCCTCATAACCTCAGCGCCGGCTTTTTTTAGTGCATCTACCCCACCTTCAACGCAAGCTCTTACTTCATCGTTCAACCCCTCGGAAAAGTACTCTTCGGGGACGCCTACCCTCATTCCCCTGATGCTGGAGCCCACGACGCCGCTAAACTCCGGAACATCCTCGCGTGCCGAGGTGGAATCCAGGGGGTCATAGCCTGAGATGGCCTCCAGGAGGATGGCGCCGTCCTTCACGGTCTTCGTGATAGGCCCGATATGGTCGAGTGAAGAGGCGTAGGCCACAAGCCCGTAGCGGGAGACCCTCCCGTAGGTCGGCTTTATTCCGAATACACCGCACATCGAGGCTGGCTGTCTGATCGACCCTCCAGTATCCGAGGCTACTGCGGCTATGGCAAGATGGGCGGCGACCGCAGCTGCAGCACCGCCGCTTGAGCCTCCCGGTATCTTTTTGCGGTCGTGAGGATTTCTCACTATCCCGAATGCCGAGGATTCGTTGGAGGAACCCATGGCAAACTCATCCATATTCAGCTTTCCGGCAGGCACACCGCCGTTTTTCCTCAGTCGGGTTATAGCAGTTGCATCGTATGGAGAAATATACTCCCTCAGTATGTTCGAGGCGCAGGTTGTTGGGGCACCCATCACATTGATGATATCCTTTACCGCTACCGGAACTCCTCCCAGTGCCGTTTTACAGTATTCAGGGGCTGATTCCCTCACCCTGTTTATTTCTTCTTCGATATTTTCGACGCTGAAGCTGATGTAGGCATTGAGAGGAAGGGGGTGTCCTCTATCCTCCTCTATTGCTGTCCTCAGATCCCCGACAATATCCATCGTCGTAACTTCGCCCCGTTTAAGCCTCATGCGGAGCTCATCGATGGTCGAT
>CAZPCG010000108.1:0-6640 GCA_964584875.1 uncultured Spirochaetota bacterium | reverse complement strand
TCTTCATGGGTGAAAAAACCATTTATCGATAAGGGCATTTAAGGAGCCATCCTTTTTCATCTTATCGATCCCCGTGTTTATTTTATTAAGAAGTGCAGCGTTTCCGCTCTTCACAGCTATGACGTACTTCGCGGAGGTCAGGGGATATGGATGGATTTTGAATATCTCCTTGTACTCAATATTGTGATTCACAAATTGCGCCGCCGTTGGAAGATCGACACTCAGGGCATGTATCTTTTCTGTTGCCATATCCTCGAAGGCCTGCTCAACGTTCTTATACTCTCTTACCGTTATGCCTCCGAGCCCCATTAAAACCTGCTTCGATTGCGAGCCCTCCCTGAGGCCCACAATCTTTCCCTTCAGGCTCTCAGGTCCTGTGTACTCTTCGAAATCCTCCGATGTAACAATCACATCCCCCAGATCAAGGTAGGACTTTGAGTAATCGATCCCGGTTATATCGGCAAAACCCGGTTCCGAAGGTGTTATGGCGGAAATTGCCATATCGTATGTCTCATCGAGGAGCCCCGGGAACAGGTTGCTCCTCAGAACCGGTATAATTCTTATATTCAGGTCCATCCTTTCAGCAAGGGCTTCTATAACGTCGATGTCAAAACCGACGATGCTCTTCTCCTCGTTGATCATTTCCATTGGCGGCCTGTTTGGAGAAACCGCAACAATATACCTCTTCCTGTCGGGGGAGCGTGAACATGAAAGCAGGGTTCCAAGGCAGAGGCTTATTAATAGAACTGTCGAAACCGCAAGTCTCATAGCGAGAGGTCCTGCTTGGTGTATACCGCTTTAAGCGGTATACCTTCTCCAGTTATGTACTGTTTCTTTTTCCCTTCAATCAGTATGCTGAGGGCATTCACCTGCGGGAATTCAAAAACGGTGAACAATACCTGGTAGAGCTCGAGGTGTATTGCTTGCCAACCGCTGTAGTTTTCCTCGAACTGGTTGCTGAAATTGAGTGTCAGGTGACCGTCCTGGATGCGGGCCGAGATGAGAGAGGTGGCCCCGGGTATAAAGCTCGTAATCCCCTCTTTTTTTTCATCCTCGGTTGGTCCCTTGAGAAGTGTATCTATGGTTCTGGTTATAGGTGAATCCCTGTACACCACGGCCTTTTTTACCGGGTAAAGCTTTGCAGTACCATCGTTTTTATTTATTTTGACATAGTAGATGGATGTTGAGAGCTGTTTTTCCTTCACCTCTGGAATGGCTTTTTCCCCTTTCGAAGATTCTGCGGGGAGTGGTTGCGGCTGCTGAATTCTGGCTTGCGCTTCCTCTTTTGCTCTTACCGCTTCCTGCTCTTCCTTTTTCTTTCTCTCAGAGGTTTCTTCTCCGGGCTGAGCTTCCTTAGCTGTTTCAGTAGGAGTGGTTTCCGTCGGCCTGCGCTCGAAGATGGAAGGAGTGGTGTCTTTCTCCTCGATTGGGGGTGCAGGCCTTTTTTCTACAATCTTCTCACCTGAAACTTTCTTTCTGAAAGATGAGATAGACTCTTTGAGCGTCCCTCTTCCCCGGTACAGCAGTATGACGATGATGACAAGAAAGATAAACAGCCAGAACAAACAACCTGTTTTTCCAAGCCTTGGCCTTCTCCCTCTTCTTGCCATTTCAGGGAATTTAGATTCTCAATTAAGAATTGTCAAGACAAACAGTTTTGAGTTACAATTATGAACAGGAATATATGAAATGAGGGTTTGCCGCACAATCATCCTGTTACTTACTGTCGCTATGCTCGTTCCATCCTGCAGGGCGCGGGAGCCTGAAAGAGTGACATTGAGTATTAACGGACGCCCTCTGGTTGTTGAAGTCGCACGAACGAGGGAGCAGAGGGAGAGGGGTTTGATGTTTCGGGATACACTCGGGTGGAATGAGGGGATGCTGTTCATCTTCGAGGATGATGAGTACCTCTCATTCTGGATGAAGGACACGGGGCTGCTTCTGTCGATTGCTTTTTTGGATAAAAGTGGAAAAGTAACCGATATATTTGATATGGAACCCTATTCTCTCACCCCTGTTCGCTCTTCTGTACCGTGCAGGTATGCCCTTGAGGTTAAGAGAAACTACTTTAATGAGTGCAACCTCTCAGTAGGAGACAGGGTAGATCTTGGTATGGCTGGAGAATGATGATAACCAGAGCGATAATTCTTGTAATGCTGATGTTATTCACCGCGGCCTTCCCGCTCCTTGCTGAACCAGGCGGGAAAGTGCTCATTTACTATTTTCAGAACCTCACAGGTGATGCTGATTACGATGATCTGATATACAAAATCCCCCTCTGTCTTCACAGCCGCCTGAAACAGAGCTTTCAGGAGATAAATTTTATTATTATCGATGAGAAGGTTCTTACGGAATATGAGGGGGATGCTGTGGTTGATCTGTGGAGCAGGGATCGTTTACAGAACAGTGCCGCTCGAAGAAGTATCAAGAGGGTTCTGTACGGCTTCTTCTACAACGAGGGTGATGGGATTGTTGTAAGGGGAAAAACCTACTATACGGATAACGGTATAATACTTGACGTGAATGAGTCTACAAGCGAGTTTTACTCAGCCTTCAGGGAGCTTGAGGGACTCAGTGTTGCGGACATCAGAAACTGCAGTGCGGAGAAGAAGCAGAGGTTCTACAGGCCTCCTGTAAAATCCATTGCCGGGGCACAGCAGGCCCAATCTCAGAAAGCTTTCTCCCTGTTCATGGGACCTCTTTTCCCGGTGGCTGAATGGAGTGAGATTTATCAATATGGGGCTTATGCGGAGCTTTCATATGC
The DNA here is from genome assembly GCA_964584875.1 of uncultured Spirochaetota bacterium. Taxonomy (GTDB): domain Bacteria; phylum Spirochaetota; class B62-G9; order B62-G9; family DRHN01; genus CAZPCG01. The sequence continues at coordinate 3,876 of CAZPCG010000108.1, read as the reverse complement.
TCTCTTCCCAAAGAGGGCATGGTTTCCCGTAGGGCTCGGCTTTGATGCAGGTTTTTTATACATGAATAGAGAGGAGGACCAGTCCTATGTCAGCTCATCGGCGATGGTGCTTCCAGCTGGTGTCTCCCTTCACTACACGCTTATCGGTAAGCGGATAGACTGGGTGGTTGTCGGATTTTCTGCAGGCCTTGCTCTCTCTAAATTGACTGTTAGCAGTGATATCTCCCTGTCTATCGATGTGTACACGAAGGGGAGTTTGAGCATACTCTTTCCGGTTGGTAAAAACAGTCAAATTGCCCTGTCATCGGGGCTTTTAACCGTTTCCTACAAGGATTCACCCCTTAACGCATTTTTCGGACAGATCGGGCTGAGGGTGTACGCATTCTGAAGGAGGATGGGTATAGTGTGCATGAAAAAGGCTCGGTTTATTGTTATGGCAGCGCTGCTCCTCTATTCCGGGGGGTACTCATATTCAAGTGAGATCTTCATTCATTCCGATCCCATAGGGGCCGAGGTTTACCTGGGTGATGAGAGAATAGGGAAAACACCTCTGCGGTTGAGGAATGTGGAGGAAGGCACTTTCATTCTTTCGATTGAGAAAGATGGATTTCAAAGAGTTCGTGATGAAGTAACACTCCGGGAGAATGAAAGGACCAAGCTCCTGTTCTACGATCTCTTTCCACTGAGCATTGACTTTATTCTCCATCATGAAAACAGGGATGTATACATCAACGGTGTGCTCGCCGGGAAGTCTCCACTCATCATAAAAAATATTCCACCGGGAACCTACGATATGTCAAGTGATAATGGCGCCATCTCCATATCCGGTGCAGAGTACAGGAGGATGAAAAAGGCCACAGTCTTTGAGACCGTATTTGCAACAGGTCTTTTCGCCGCCTCAATCGCCGGCAGCCTCACAAGCGACAGGAATGATACCTCACCACAGGCGTACGCCCTGAGAATCTCTCCTTTTATTGCAGGTGGCATACTGGGCTATGACCTGCTGAAGCTGTGCAAGCTCCGAACAGGGCTCAGGAGGGACCGGAAGATGATGAAGGGCATCGAAGTGGTACCCTGGAGAGGGGAGATGGACCGTGACCTGTTAACCGAAGGTGTGGAGCTCATTGGCGAGGAATCCTGGAGAGAGGCCATCGGGAAGTTCAATCTGCTCGTCAACCTGTACCCTGATTCCCAGTACGTTCCGCTCAGTCTCTACGAGATGGGGTACAGCTATTACCGGATGGAGGAATACGGGAAGGCAAAGGACTACTTCAGGCGATTCATACACGAGTATCCGGTGTATGAATTCTACTCCTATGGGGCCTACTACCTCATCGATGCAGAGCGGACAATGGGAAACTACTCCGCAGCTTTAGGTGAATATGAAAGCCTCAGGCCTCTCTACCTTGATGACGTGATGGGTGAGATATACGGGCTCTATTACAACCTGTTCGTTGATCTCTACGAAAAAACAGGGAGCGCAAATCCACAGCCGCTTGGCGATCTCATCGATGAGCTTGACTACTTCATGGAGCAGTACGGGGATTCTCTCCTCTATCCAGATATCCTTTTTTTAAAGGGAAAGCTCCTATATAAGTATCTTGACCGCGATGGCGGTATTGATATATTTAATGAAATAGGGGAGAGCTTCAGCTACAGGAAAGAAATTATGTTAGAAATGGAAGCAATCCTCCATGGTAAATAGGGTAAACAGGGTAAATAGGTTATGGCAGATAAAATACTATGCTTTCAGTTGAATGGATTTTCTCTTGGTGTTGAGCCGGATCAGATTGAAAAAGTCCTCATAAACAAACATCCTGAAAAGGATTCTTTCACCCTCGAAACTGGAGTCGAGGTGAAGAGCCTCCTGAGCTACATCCCCCTTCCGGAGATGGCCGAAAAACGTGCTGCCAACATCCTCTTCATAAAAGATCAGAAGAACTGCTACGGGTTCTCAGTGGACGGTGTCCAGGGATACCTGAGGATAAGGGAGACTGGAAAGCTCCCGTCAAGGGCCCAGAGATCCCCCATCAAGTATTTCGTGAGAAGCGGGGAGTCGCTCATTCCCGTTCTTGATCTGCGGTATATCACAAATGAGCTGAAGAGTGTGGATGAGGAAACAATCGACGAGATAACACATTCAGCAAAGGCCCATGCGGAGATGCCTCACCCCGAGGGGGGGGAATCCGTCTTTCAGGAGGTGAGCGAGGAGGAAGTTTATCGCTCCATTGAGGACGAGATAAACAGGCAGAAAACGATTGCTTACGCGGACGATGTTATTGCAAGCGAGAAGAAGGGGATGGTGCTCCCGCTCATTCTGAACATCGCAATAGTTGCCATCTTTGCAGCAGGCACAATCTTCTACCTCGCGCTGTCGAGGGAAAAGGTGAGGGAGCAGATCCTTACAGGCAGTATCACCGGGGTTGAAGAAGAGGTCATCAGGGAAGTACGGAGAAGATCAGAGGAAGAGGTGAAGGAGCAGCAGAAGAAGCTGGAAGATGCAAGATCACGGCTTTCTGCCCTGCAGAAGGAGAAGGATTTCTTCCTTGAAAACCAGGACCGGATACTTGCCGAGAAGGAGAAAAGGCTGAACGACGAGTTCTCAAGGAGGCTTGAGGAGGCGCGCCAGCGCATAATGACCAGCGGTACGGCTAATGCTGAAGCCGAGTTTGAGAAGGAAAGACGGAGACTCCTTGAGGAATTTCAGCAATCGAAGAATGAGGCACGTTTTGAGATTGACAGGATAAAGAAAGAGTATGAGGATACCCTTGCAAAGAAGGAAAGCGAAATCAGCCGCGAGGTTAACCTCTACAGCAAGCGGATCAAGGATATCGAGCAGCAGCTCCTTGAGGAAAAGACGAAGCTGAAGGAAGCCGAAGAGCGGTTTCAAAGCACTGTGAGCGGCCAGCAGCAGTACCTTGCATTCAGGCAGCAGCTCAACACAGTTTATAACAGAGCCCTCACTCATCTTTCGCGAAAGGACTATCAGAGAGGAATTGATGAGCTCAAAACCATTCTTCCTGCGATCGAGAAAGCGCGTCAGAGCGGTATTGGCGAGCAGGGGGAGCTCAACGTTGAGGAGAGGCTTGTAAAGAGCATGCTAACCCTTGCGGAAAGTGAGAAAAACCGGGTTGATTTAAATCAGGTTGCGGCGAAATCCTACGAATCAGCCGTGGAACTGGAGAGAATGGGAAATCTTCAGGAAGCTGTTTCGCGCTATTTCGCCGTGTACACCATTTCAGAGGACAAAAGCCTCAAAACGAATGCATTTACCAGGGCTGAAGCTCTCATTGACAGAATATATAAGAACCGTACCGAGAGTGAAAAGCTTGCACTGAATGCTGAAGCTGACTCGCTCTTCGGAGTGGCGATGGGCTACAAAGAGAGGGGGGAGTACGATAAGGCGTTGAATGCGCTTAAAAGGATTGTCACGGAGTACCAGGGTACGGCGCGGGTGAAGGAGACGCTTGCAGAAATTCAGATCGTCAACAACCTGAAGGCCCTTCGCAGTGAAAAGGAGAGGGCCGTCATGCTCGATGAGAAGGCCCGCGAAATCATAGCGAGCGCAAAAAACTCCTATGAGTCCGGTTTTATACTCGAGGCGCTGAATCAGTACGAGGAAGTGGTAAGAAGATTCCAGGGTTCCGACTATGTTGAAGAGGCACTCTCCGAAATAGTGCGCATCAACGAATCCATGCGAACCGAGGGAACAGGCTCTTCGGTCTTTATGTCGGGCCGGGAATCGAAGACCGGAGTAATCGTCCAGGCTTCCTCCGAAAACACCTTCGTCTTCAACCTCGGCATGCAGGATGGCCTGAAGGAAGGCGACATTGTGAGGATTTACAGGCGGGAAGGGGAGAGTTTGCGTTTCATCGG
>CAZPCG010000107.1:5623-6645 GCA_964584875.1 uncultured Spirochaetota bacterium | reverse complement strand
ATTTCATTATACTCAGCATAATCATAGGCTCTCCAAGAAGGATAAAATGGAATCACTCGCTTGATACCGCACGCCTTTCAAAGAAGGGTCTTGGAGTTTTTGAAGGGCCTTTTCTTTCATTAGAAAAACGGCGGGTAACTAAGGATCGCTGAAGCACGAAATCCCCTAACTCCTTGGGAGCTAGGGGGTTTCTCCTGAGCGGGAAACGGGAATCGAACCCGCGACATGGCTTCGCAGGATGCAGCTTGGGAAGCTGAATCTCTCCAAATAGCAAAGTCGTTATAAAAACTCTATATGAACTTCCATTTCTTCTGCTTCTAGAACCTGGTAGACCAACATCAAACCAAAAATAATATCACCGATCGAGGTAGTTTGAGAAGCATAGATGATCCCTGCTTGTTGGATACCTTCTGCTGCCAATCGCAGGAAATCGGCATCCTGAGTGAAGATAACCCGGCCCTCTTCCAATGCTTTTCTCAAATGGTTCTTATCTGATGCACCCAGCATGTCGGCTTCGGCAACTGTGAGCACATCTACACCCCTTTGTCGCAGCCCCATCACTACTGCCTTTGATACGTGCTCATCGACGTAAAATTTAACTTTCGCCATACTGTTCCTGAAGCTTTTTCCTTAGCTTGGATGGCCGTTGCTGTCGCAACGCATCTACAAATGCTTTGCTCTCTTCTATATCTTGATCAATCTCGTCTCGGTGATCAAAATAATAGGCAAGAGCAGTATAAACATCAGCCAGAGTAAGATCGTATTCAGCGGCTATTTCATCAGCTGTCTTACCCATCCTCTCATGCCAGATAGCAATGTCTTGCACTGTAATGCGATGCCCAGCAATATGAGGTTTTCCTCCTGCTATACCAGGAGTAATCTCAATATGTTGATCTAACTTTTTCATAGCCATGCAATTGCCTCCATTCTTCATCAATATATAGAAACCAAGCTAATGGGTGTATACACCCTGAAATAGCATTACCATACCAATGACATACTCATCGAGAACTAGTGTGCAC
>CAZPCG010000107.1:0-5613 GCA_964584875.1 uncultured Spirochaetota bacterium | reverse complement strand
AAAATAAAAAACCCACTTACCGCATTTCTGAAAGGGCAGGGTGCGAAGGCGCTTTGAAAAGCAAAACTCCCTAAACCGTTATGGCTCAGGGAGTTTTCCATGAGCGGGAAACGGGAATCGAACCTGCGACATGGCTTCGCAGGATGCAGCTTGGGAAGCTGAAGGGGCAATTTTCAGGCAGCAAAATTCACTATTTCGATTTCGACTCCTCTATTCACACCCATATCAGCCATATTCATAGCTTTTCTTGAAACCTTTTCTGATAGATACGCCTCATCACAGTTATCGCAAACATTCGCAGGAACATTTTTTATAACGATAGTGCTTGGCCCCTTCTTAAAAATAAGGGTTGTATATCCTTCAATGGTTTTTCCATTCTTGCAGATGGGGCAGGTCATTGTTATCTCCTCTTCCTATAATCATGGGTCCACTTTATTCCACTGGGTACATACACGGTTATTATAAAAACTTTCCTCTTTCTCATCCTTGACGAACCAACTTCCTCCCTGGACATGTCCGTCCAGACACAGATCCTTGAGCTGTTAAAGGAGCTTCAAAGGAAGCACAGGCTTGCCTATCTTTTTATAAGTCATGATCACCGGGTCATACGGGCCCTGAGCAATGAGATTTTTGTTATTAAATATGGGGATGTTGTTGAGTACGGACCTCCGGAGAAGATACTCGAAAAACCCGAGCATCCATACACCAGGCGCCTGATACAGGCAGCCTTCGATATCGTGCTTGCAGCATGAGCAGAATTGCAATTTTTGTTTCAATCAACTTGATGTAATGAAGATAATACGATAATATATAAACGAACCAGAAGGAAAAGTGGCTAATATACAGCTTTTTTAAAGTAGAGAATTCCTATACGGGTTGATAAGCAGCGTAAAATATGTTATTGCAGGGGCAATGCTTCATATCTGCGGTATACACAATAGATATAAGGCAGAATCAGAGGAGGCTCTTATAATGGGTCATTTACATACTGACATTATTGTAAGAGGAAATAAAGCTGAAGCAGAGTTGAAAAAAGTATTGATTGATACAGGTGCTACTTATACAGTTTTACCGGAGAGCACACTAGAAGAAATTGGTGCTTCCATAATTCCAACGGAAGTTGAAGTAGAATTAGGAAATGGTAGAAAAGTTAAAGCTAAAGCATACGGTGTTGTGATAAAAATTAAAGATGTAGAAGCACCTTCTATTGGTATCACTTTTAAGGGTGCTAAGACTGTTATTGGCGTAGAAACTCTTGAGTCCATAGGTCTGAGATTAGATCCAACTACAGGAAGTTTAGAATATACTAGACCAAAAGGAATGGCTTATTTCTATTGATCTATTCCTTGATCTTGCATAACTCAATCTATACCGGACCAAAAAGAGGGGAAAAGTCCTGTAATGTTTATAAGCACCGTACGCCGGGGCTGCCTTCTCCCTTGTCCTGGAGGAGAAGCTTGCCCTGGGTTTGGCCATTCCACCTCCGGACAATGCTCCTCTTGAAACCTTGAGTGATGAGGAGCTCATCCAGCGGGCACTGGAAGAACGGGCAGAGCGGATGCGCAAGTATAAGATGGAGCTGCAGTCCGCTGACCCTGACACCGTCTGGACCGACTACTCCATCACCAACCGCGTCTCTGGCAAGACCTACCGGGTGGCTCTTCGGGGTTTCAAGCGGGGTGAGTCTTACTGCTCATGCCCCGACTTCAGGGTCAACACCCTCGGCACCTGTAAGCACATCATGTACGTGCAGGAGGAGGTGAAGCGACGCTTCCCCAGGCATAGGTTACAGGAACCCTACCGCCAGGAGAACATCTGCGTAGCCCTGCACTACGGGCAGGAGGTGGAGTTGATGGTTCTGCTTCCCCACAAGGGACTTGAGGGGGAACTGGGCTCCTCCGTCATGAGCTGTTGCCCTATCAGCTTGATGGCATCGCCTTCGCTGTCGGGTCCGGACGGGCGATCCTTGCCGACGACATGGGGCTTGGCAAAACCGTGCAGGGGATCGGCGTGGCAGAGCTTCTTGCCCGCCTTGCCGGTATTGAAGCGGGTGCTTGTGGTATGTCCTGCCTCCGTGAAGAGCCAGTGGCGTATTGAGATCGAGCGCTTCACAGAACGAAGCTGCCAGCTTGTTGTGGGAAGCGCAGCGGAGCGGGCTGCCCAGTACGAGCAGGGATCGTTTTTCACATTGTGCAACTATGAACAGGTGCTCCGGGACATTGAGGCGATCGAGAGGGTCCCCTGGGATTTGATCATCCTCGATGAAGGCCAGCGTATAAAAAACTGGGAGGCCAAAACCTCCAGGACTATAAAGGGACTTAAATCCCCCTATGCTCTGGTGCTTACTGGAACACCACTGGAGAACAGGCTGGAGGAGCTGTACTCTGTAGCCCAGTTCATCGATAACTGCCGACTGGGGCCTGCATTTCAGTTCTACCACCGGCATCGGGTGGTAAGCGAGGAGGGCCGTCTTCTCGGCTATAAGAACCTCGATGAGCTGCGGAAGCGGCTCAAACCACTCCTTCTGCACAGGACAAGGATGCAGGTGAACAGCGAGCTGCCTGAGCGCAGCACCGAAATCAGGCGTATTCCTCCAACTGCGGAGCAGACTGATATCCACGATCAGAATAAGAAGCTTATCTCAACCATCCTTAACAAGAAGTACATCTCCGAAGCTGTTTCTCACTACGAACACCGGAGCCACCGGGCTGAACCTTCAGGCTGCAGATACTGTGATCAACGTGGACCTGCCCTGGAACCCGGCGGTGCTTGAGCAGCGTATAAGCCGGGTGCACAGGATGGGACAGAAGCGCTCTGTTCAGGTCTATCTGCTGGTCACGGAGGATACCATTGAAGAGGGAATGCTCAGCACACTGGAGTCCAAGTGAGAACTGGCTCTGGCCGCTCTGGAAACGGATTCCGCAATCAGTGAGATAGCCATGAGCGGAGGAATCGAGGCACTCAAGCGGCGTCTGGAATTGCTGATCGGTGAGAAGCCAGCCGCTCCCGTAGATGAAAGCCGACGCCTGGAGGTTGAGATGGAGCTTGGGCGCAGGGAGCGCCAGGAGAGGATAGCTCGGGTCGGGGGAATGCTCCTGGACTCGGTATTGACTCTCATCTGCTTGTTCCATTTTTCCCAATCCCTTTCAGTAAACCACTCTCTCAACTGGGCATATTCCTACCTTCGTTCTATGGGCTAACTTGTGAGTATACTGCAAATATGGATTATTGCCTCTACAATATCATGTTTAATGCTGTTTACCACTCCTCCGTTAAAGCTCCATTTTCCAGATATTGTACTCGCCCTTCTCACTCCCGCGCTGAGAGATGAAATAGAGCGATTTCCCGTCCTGAGACCACTTGGGGCTCAGGTCATGACCGGGATGAAAGGTGAGCTGGGCAAGGTTGGTGCCGTCGATGTTGATGATGTAAATGTCGAAGTTTGTGGTTACCTTGGCACCCAAAGACCTGCTTACAACAGCGACCCTCTTGCCGTCGGGGGATACAGCACTCTCGATGAACCCTCTTTCCCGTGCACTGAGGAGGAGGTATTCATTCCCTTTTGCAAGGTCCAAAAGCCATATCTCTGAAAATCCCGTCTCTTTATTCGTACGGCCCACGATGATCCTGTTCTCTTCGGGAGTGACGGATGGCGAATATCCTTCCGAGTACTGTATGAGAATGTTTTTCTCAAGATCAAAAGACCAGATGTAGTACCTGTGGAAAGTCTGCTGGTTGGATATATAGGGCTCGGCCTGCACGAAGAATATCTTCTTTCCATCAGGAGAAAAAACAGGAGAGTATTCATTCAGGTTGCTCGTAGTGATCTGCCTTACCGCAGTCCCCGATTCTGCGTGCATAAGGTAGATATTGTAGTTTCCTTCCGGGTTGTCGGAAAAGGCTATCTGCTGGTCGTCTGGAGAAATCGAAAAATCGAAAATGGATTCACGAAAGGTCCTCTGCATCCTCGCCTTTCCTCCCGTAAGCTGAAGGATGAAGATATTGCTCTTGTTGTGCTTGCTTGAGAGATATGCCATTTTTTCGTCGTTGTTGAAGACGCTGAAGCAGCTCCTCAGAGAATAGCTTATCTTATCATCCTGTACCTGGATCACAGGTTGCTTAAATGCATCGTCAACATCCGTTATCTTTGTAAACCTTACCCCTCCCTCCTCCGGTACGCTCGTAGGGGCGTATGAAATCGTGGGGGCCTTTTCCGGGGGTGTGGCACAACTGATAAACGTTGCAGCTAAGGCTGTTGATAAAATGATGTAAATGATATAGCGTTTCATGTATACTTACCTCCCAAATTTAATCCTTATTTCTTACAAGTCTTATCTTATTGTTTGCATCAATCAAAGACGGTGAAAACATATTTTCAGGAGAGCATCTATAATTACGGCCATTTTTTCCACGCATTTTCTGATAAATCTGCTTTAATTCACCGCCTGTGAAAAATTGCCTGCTGCTGTTGAGAAACCGGACGCTTGCTCAAACACCGCCGCCAGGCATGCCAGGCTCAGTTGGGGCAGCCGGCTGAGGCTCCGCAGCCGGTTCCTTTTTGCCGGGTGCTCCAAATATGGACATATAACCGGCGGAAAAGGACAGCCCCCTGTTCTTGATGTCATACCAGGAAATGTTGTTAGGGTCTGAGTCATTACCTATGACCTTGAAGAGTCCCAGGCTGTAGCGCGAAGACAGGAAAAGATATCCTTTTCCTATTCGAAACTGTAGTCCGCCTTCTCCTGCAAGTCCCACGTCTGCGAATGCAACTGTTTTGGCTGGTAAATCCTCAATATTTCCAGAACTTGAACCACCTCCAGCATTATCGATATTGTAAACCCCGGTCACCGGAAGTTCAAAGTACCCACCCCCTGCAATGTAGGGCTTTAAAAACTTGCTTAACGGAATTACAAACCTGAGCATTGCATCTGCTCCCAGATAGTGGAGGTTGTAGGTTACCTCATCATTGTTGCTAGGATCTATCCATTTATCACCCTTAAGAGCGTAATATATATCGACCTGGAACAACAGTACTTCATTGGGAACGGGTGGAAAAATGGCAACACCCACAACAGGACCTAACTTCATATTATCTTTGAGTTCGGGCTTGTCTTGAAAATCGGATCCTTTAAAATTGTTAATCCCTGCTCCACCCCATAGACCGACTCCCGATAACTCCTGAGCATGAGCAGATGACACAAGAAAAAGGGCAATTACTGATGTTCGCAAAATACAGTGACAGATTAGTCAAAAAAAAGCCCGGAATGATTCAGAAATCCGGTGAGCAACTGCCGTTGTCCAAGAATCCTGTTGAAGCCAGCATTTACGCCGGCAGCCACCTCAGATAGGTCATCAGCGGATTGGTTGGCAAGTTCTTCACCTTTGATATTACCCCACAGGGACTCGACAGGATTCAGATCAGGAGAGTATCCGGGAAGCCTCTCGACTCTCAGCCACTCCTCTTGACTCTGCAGGTATTCCTTCATCTTGAGGCTCTTGTGGGCGGGCAGTCCATCCCATATGAGGATCACATATTGTCGTCTGAAATGCTTCTTGAGCTCCTTCAGAAAACAAATCAGACTCTCCGTAGCATAGCTGCCGGCGCGCATCTGG
>CAZPCG010000106.1:0-6676 GCA_964584875.1 uncultured Spirochaetota bacterium | reverse complement strand
CAGGGACAAAGGGGAGCATGCTCATGGAGTACTTTCCATAGAGGATGCTATAGTAATCGTTTAGCATGTAGTGAGGAGATTGCCAGCTTTCTGCCACGAGGTTAACAGCAGTGAGGAGGTTGAGGAGCATGAAAAGGAGCAGTACGCCGGTTTTAACCACGGAGCTGTTTGTAGATCTGGCGTGCAAGTCCAATTTGGTCCGATTTCGCCATTAATTTCGCATATTCATCGTATAACATATCACGGAATATGTCTTTTGCAATGCTTTTGCCGAAAAAATCCGTCTCATAGACGGTCTTTTGCATCTGCTTCAGCATTGTGCCGATGAAGATTGCCTCCATCTCGTAACAGGCATCAAGCAGCTTCGCAGAAGATAGCCTGTCGAGGGGCCCTGAAACCGTAACACCCCCCGGCGCCTTTTTCTCCTGCCCCGGGAATATACCCTTACTTGTATCGGTACCATACGCCCCCGGAGTCGAACCTTTTCCCTGCTTCTCAACTGCATCTTGCAGTATTTTATGAAACTTTTGCCTTGCATCCTCCGGGTTATTTCTGAGGGTGTGGAGCATCACATCGTAGCCAGAGTTATACATGGGCTGCACGCCGCTCAAACCGGTCATGGATTCCATCCTTCTTAATTACCTCTTGAGGCCATTTGCCGTTGCGAGCATGGAGTCTGCAGTTATGATCGCCTTTGAGTTCAGCTCATAGGCCCTCTGGGCAACGATCATGCTGACCATCTCCTCGACAATCTGCACATTGGACATCTCGAGGAAACCCTGCTGTAACCTGCCCATGCCCGTATAGCCTGGCCTCCCCTCGATTGGCGGGCCTGAGCCCGCGGTTGGTTTCACAAGATTTTGCCCGACGTTTTTCAGGCCGGCAGGATTCACGAATCGATAGACCCTGATCTGGCCGACCTCTATGATTGCATCGTCTCCAGCCCTCTTGACGGTCACAAGTCCGTCCTGGCTGATGGATATATCGGAAAATACAAAACCCTCCGGCATGATGATCTCAGGGCTCAGCTTGTAGCCATTGCTGTTCACGACCTGGCCATTTGAGTCGATCTTGAAGGTCCCATCACGGGTGTAGCCGAAGCTCCCGTCGTAGAGCTGAACCCGGAAAAATCCCTCTCCTTCAATTGCCAGATCAAGAACATTGCCCGTGTTCTGGAGGCTTCCCTGGGTGTACAGCTTCTGGGTGGCAGCAGGCCGCACCCCGTGCCCCACCTGAATTCCTGTCGGAACCAGGGTGTCCCTGGTTGCAGGCGTTCCGGCCGAGCGTATGGTCTGGTATAGCAGGTCTTCAAAATCGGGCCTGCCCTTCTTGTATCCAGCAGTGTTAACGTTTGAGAGATTATGGGCAATGGTGTCGATATTGAACTGCTGCCCTATCATACCACTTGCAGCGGTCCACAGAGATCTCATCATGGCAATCTCTCCTCCCCTTTTCTGGTTTCTTGTTCTTTTATGTATTCCTTATTACGACTTGCCAACCTCGTTTATCACCCTCCCGAGTGCAGAATCATGGGCCTGAATCATCCTCTGGCTTGCCTCGTAGTTTCTGTGAACTTCGATGAGGTTCACCATTTCGACGACGGGATTCACATTGGAGGCCTCGAGAAAACCCTGGTGCACCTTCGGCCTCTCCCCGCCAGGGACAAAAGCCGTTCCGGAGTATTCCGTTTCCATGTAAAAGCTTTCCCCTACCTTCTTTATGTACCTGATCTTCGGGAAATCGACGATCTTCAGCCTGTCAACCAGCACCGTCTGGTTCCACTCATTCTCCTCCATGCTCACCAGCCTCTGAGGGTCATCCCGGTACTCTGCGTTTTCAAATACGTTACCATCCTCGTCGACAATGAAGTTGTTCTTCTTCAAGCGCAAAGTACCATTCTCGCCCAGAACCCTGTACCCGTCCTTCGTCACCAGGTATCCATCGCTGTCGAGCAGAAAGCTCCCGTTTCGCGTGTACCTTTCACCCTCCCCGGTCTCAACTGAAAAGAACCCCCGCCCCTCGAGGGCCAGGTCGAAATCATTTGAAGTTTGCTGAAACGCCCCCTGGACAAATTCCGTAAAGACCTCATTAATTTCCACTCCTGTCCCCATCTTTCCGACAACGGGCATCAGGTCGTAGGAGCCTATTTGCGGCAACAGGCGCACTCCATCATCGTTTATCCTTCTTATGAGCATTTCAGGAAAGGATTTCATTACAACCATATCACGCTTGAAGGATGGAGTGTTAACGTTGGCAAGATTGTTTGAAATCACATCTATTCGCCCCATCTGGGCGATCATCCCTGAAGCTCCCGTATACAGTCCCCGCACCATGTTACCAGTTTTCCTCCTGAATGACAGCTTCGTACATCACCTACTGTATCGACAAAAATATAAAATCTATTACAGCAACTTGCACTACCCCATTAACCCGATCTTCCGGATGGAATGGCAGAGGCACGGTAGTCGTATCGCCTCCGATTTTCTATTGTCCTCTGAGTCGAACCTTACTATATTAAGGCAATAATTATGAAATTATTCAGGTAAATTCACAAAGCGGGAGGGGAAATGGCTGAAATCATCAGCACAACCGATGCCAGCTTCGAAAACGACGTAAACGATCCAGAAAAGCTCGTCGTCGTCGATATGTGGGCAGAGTGGTGCGGCCCCTGCAAGATGATGGAACCGGTACTGAAGGAGATTGCGGAGGAGCACAAGGACACCGTTAAGATCGTGAAGCTCAACATAGACCAGAACCAGGAAACGCCGCTCAGGTTCAGTGTTATGAACATACCAACGCTCATCTTCTTCAAGGATGGTAAAGAGGTTGACCGGGTCATTGGCGCTTTCCCCAAGCAACAGCTGGCCAGGAAGATAGTAGATCTTATCTGATCATTCGAAACACTAAGATGCCCTCTTTTAAAGAATATACCCCCTGCGCCTTAAGTGTGCAGAATAGAAATCTCCGGCCCGATTGATCACTTGCAAAGCAGCTCGGAATAGATTAAGGTAACGCTATGGTACTGGTTGGCCTGGATGTCGGATCAACTACGGTAAAGGCAGTTGTCATCGATAGAGATGGGGGTATCCTGTGGAAAGGGTACGAGAGGCACCGAACCAGACAGCTCGATAAGGTAAAGGAGTTCATCTGGAAGATTCAGGAGGAGACCGGTCAGGCAAGTTTCAAGCTGTTCACAACGGGGAGCGGTGGAAGCCGAATAGCGCAGATGCTCGGGGCAAAACATTTTCAGGAGGTCCATGCACTGAGCGCTGCAGTGGAGTATTTTCATGGCGCCATTGGATCGATATTCGAACTGGGAGGGCAGGATTCAAAGTACATTGCCTGGCAAGGTGATAAGGGCAGGTTTGTCACAATGAACGACCGGTGCGCCGGAGGCACGGGCGCCACAATTGACAGAATATTAATGAAGCTCAATGTGAGTGAAGAGCTGCTCAGCTCCCTTACTTACAGCCCTGACATGATCTACTCCGTTGCCGGGAAATGCGGTGTCTTTGCCGAAACCGATATCAACGGGCTCCACAAGCAGGGTGTGCCGGTCGATGCGCTGATCCTTTCACTCTTTCAGGCAATAGTTGATCAAAACCTGGCCGTTCTTTCACGAGGCCACACACCATCGCCAAAGGTTCTGCTCCTCGGAGGTCCAAACGTCTTCTTCAGAGCCCTGGGGGATGCATTCAGGCAGAGACTTTTTTCGCTATGGGATGAGAGAAAGATATCTTACGGAGACTCCGATGTTTCAATTCCTGAAAATGCTCTGTTCTACGGGGCAATGGGGGCTGCGTTACTTGGATTAAACGACGCTAAAGACGGTATACCTGCCCTCAGCTTCCATTCCGTTCCCCTGTTGATTGACAGGCAGAAACGATCTGTAAAGGTGCACAATGGATACAACCCCTTCTTTGCGAACAAAAGAGAGCGAGAAGACTTCTATGCTCGATGTACGAAAAAGCCACACCCGGAAGTTCCCTGCGGCTCTGGAGAGATACTGCATGCGTATCTTGGAATAGATGGCGGCTCGACCTCGACAAAGGGGGTTGTTCTCGATCATGAAGAGAATGTCGTTGCAACGGCATACAGGCTGTCCGGGGGAAACCCCATCGATGATGCGAGGGACATTCTCCTCCAGCTCAGAGAAAAGGTTCACAAGGACGGGCACAAACTTGCAGTCGACGCCCTCGGCTTTACCGGCTATGCGAAGGACCTCCTGCAGGCAGTTTTCGGCGGTGATGCTGCGATCGTTGAAACAGTGGCTCACACCGTTGGAGCTCTGAAGTACTTCCCTGCCGCAGAGGTGATCTGCGATGTTGGAGGTCAGGACATAAAAATCATCACCCTTAAGAACGGCTCTATAAAAGATTTCAAGCTGAACACCCAGTGCTCCGCAGGCAACGGCTACTACCTGCAATCGACGGCAGAGAGGTTCGGTTACAGAATCGAGGATTACGCGGAGGTTGCCTTCAGGGCGAAGCGTTCCCCTTCCTTCAACTTCGGCTGCGCAGTTTTCCTTGAAGCCGACATCGTCAATTTCCAGCAGTTGGGGTGGAAACCTGAGGAGATAATGGCAGGCCTGGCCAGGGTGCTTCCGCAGAACGTGTGGCTCTACGTGGTTAGGGAGCCAAACCTTGCGCGGCTCGGGAGCCGCTTCGTACTCCAGGGAGGGACGCATAACAACCTCGCTGTGGTAAAGGCGCAGTACGATTTCATAACATCAGAAGCAAGGGGTGCTCACGTGCATGTTCATCCCTACAACGAGGTCGCGGGCGCCATCGGCGCTGCCCTGGAAGCGGGGCGAAGGGAAATGACATTTGCAGCAATGCAGAGGGGTTCGACACGCTCTACCCCGACGGCGGGCAGCTCAATCACCCCCCCGGCTTCGACATTCATCGGTTTCGACGAACTGCGCCATGTGCAGTGCAGAGCGGAAAAAAGCGAACGAACCCGATGCCGCTACTGCAGCAATTCCTGCCTGAGAACCTTCATTACCGTTACCGCAGGTTCTGTCAGGCGTGAGCACATCATAGCGGGCTGTGAAAAGGGGATAGCGGGTGACAGGGATGAATTGAGGAGGACCATCGATAGGATGGAGCGCATGGCAAGCAGTGCTCCAAACTTCGTGCATATCTCAAACCAGAGCGCTTTTCAACCTTCCTCCGCACCGCCTCAGGTACCCGGGGCCGGTGTCCTCCGTAAAAAAACCAGAAAGTACAAACAGTTAAGAGATGCGGTTGTCGGAATTCCGAGGCTTTTAAACCTGTACGTGTCTGCACCGTTCTTCAAAACCTATTTCGAGTGCCTTGGCGTAAAGGATGTGCTGTTCTCCAGCTTCACCTCTGAACCGCTGTACAGGAAAACAGCAGGGCGCGGTTCCATCGACCCCTGTTTTCCATCAAAAATCGCCATTGCCCACGTGTATGACCTGATTCACAGACCCCGGGTCACCCACATCTTCTTCCCTTGCGTACGCACGGTGAGGGCCGAGATCTTTGAAGGATTCCAGCACTGGGCCTGCGCAGCTCTTTCGGCAACGCCCGAGGTGGTAAAAGCTGCGTTCACCCTGGAGAGAGACGAGTTTTCCGTGCGGGGAATACACTACCTCGATCCGGTTCTGGACATTGCCGAATTGGACGTTTTCGAAAAACAGCTATACGCTGCCCTCAGGCCCCTATGGGGAATCGGAAGGGGTGAGAACAGGAGGGCCATTGAAGCCGGGCTCAAGAGCTGGGATGCCTATCTTGCCTCTCTGCAGTGTCAGGCCGAGCAGGCCATTGCAGAGCTTGAGAGGAGAGGAGACATCGGCATTGTCGTACTCGGCAGGCCCTACCACAACGATCCCGGCATTAACCACGGCATCCTCGATGAGATCAATAGATGCGGTTACCCTGTTCTCACCATCGAGAGCCTCCCCCGAAACGGCCCCCTTGCAAAAAGGCTTTTCGGGGAAGATATCGAAAGTGAAACGATTAGCTGCACGATGGACATTCGGGATGTGTGGTCACGATGCTACAGTGAAAACACCTCCATGAAGGTCTGGGCTGCGAAGTTCGTCGCCCGACATCCAAACCTTGTGGCTCTGGACCTTTCCTCCTTCCGATGCGGCCACGATGCCCCTCTCTACTCAGTGCTGGATGATATCTTCAACCAATCCAGCTCCCCATACTTCACATTTCATGAGATCGACGAGAACAGGCCTTCAAGCTCCATAAAGCTGAGGGTCGAGACCATAGACTACTTTTTGAAGAGGTACCGGGAGGAACTGTCCAGATGCCATCAGTTCTCTTTGGTGGTTTAACCGAAGCACACGGAGCACTCATCAAGGCCTTCTTTGAAGGCCTCGGCCACGAGACAATACCCCTTCCGATACCCAACAACGAAGATTTCAAGATCGGGAAGATATACTGCAACAAGGGGCAGTGCAATCCGGTGTACTACACGGCGGGCAATCTCATCAGATTTTTGATGGAGCGCAGAAAGCAGGGTGAGCGTGATGTTGAGAAGAGGTACGTTTTCATCACGGCAGGGTCGTGCGGACCGTGCCGCTTCGGGATGTACGAGGCCGAGTACCGCAAGGCACTGAGGGATGCGGGGTTCGATAACTTTACGGTGATTGCGCTTCAGCAGGGTGATGCCCTGGTGAGAAATCTGGAGGTTCTTGGCC
>CAZPCG010000105.1:0-6755 GCA_964584875.1 uncultured Spirochaetota bacterium | reverse complement strand
TTGTGTTGCGAAACGCTCCCCCTACACCAGCCAATTACGCCCAGCGCGTCGGCAGGGCAGGCCGGCGCCTGCGCATAGGATTCGCATCGACTTTTTGCGCCGGAGGGGCCCACGACCGGCACGCCTTCGAGCGGCCGGAGTGGTTTGTCGCCGGTAATTTCGACCCGCCAAGGCTCAGGCTTGACAACCCCAAGGTTGTATTCCGCCATTTGAAGTCCTATCTTTTAGAATGCCTTAATGCTCAGCTCCCGGCCCGTCTGGGCGACCTTCTCGATAACCTCATCGAGCCCAAAGGATGGAAGCCCGAGCTTTTAGCCGGCCTCTTTCAGGAAGTTCGGCACAGGCGCAATGAACTTGTGGAACTTTTAGAAAAGGTTATGGAAAAAGACAGGCAAGACGGGCGCGTCATGCGCTACGGCCTTGAGGACGCGGCCCGGATTGTAGACAGTTTTGAAGAGAAGCTCTCCATAACTCTTGAGGCATGGTGGCAGCGAGTACGACAGATCGACCGGGAGTATAGCGAATATGCCAAAGTTGGCTCACCGAAACAGGATGAAAAGAAAGCTTCTGCCCGAAGAAGGGCCTATTACGAAATTACCCAGGACCCGGAGCGGTCGTACACTTTAAACTACCTTGCAAACCGCGGACTTTTGCCGGCGTACCAGTTTCCGGTTGATACTTTCAGCCTCGATCCAGGAGTTACGGATACGCAAACGATATATCGGTCAGCGGCAATCGCAATCGAAGAGTTTGCACCCGGAAACTATGTGTATGTTAATGGACATAAACTGCGCTCAATCCGCGTGCTCTATCCTGGAGGGCCAGGAGCCTCAGCCGGCAGGCAGGCTGCCAGGCCCGGGAGAAGCGATGCCGAAACAACAGGAAGGCTCCAGTCATTTCATTTCTGCGATGAATGCGGTGAAGCAGTCGAGACCGGAAGAAACACATGCCCCCATTGCGGGGCAAACCTTCCGGCGGCAACTGAAGTGGTGTTTGTCGATGCCTTCGAAGCAGAGGAGAGCCTGCGCATCAGTTCTGATGAGGAGTCGCGTCAGCGGCAATTTTATGAACGCCGGGAGTCGCTTCTCGCAGGATCGGGCACTCGCTGCAGACTCTATCCGTATCAATTTACACCCCTTGAGCTTCTGAGCCTGGCTGAAATACTCGTTACAAACTGGGGACCCTTTGAAGGAAAAACGGGTGAGGGCAAAAAATTCTTTCTCTGCCCTGATTGCGGACGTCATCTGCCCCATGACCCGAATGATCCGGAGCAGAGAAAGCAGGTGCAGAATTGGAGCGAATATCACGCACGGTTCTGCAGGGGAGAACCAGCGCCGCTTGTGCTCGCATACAGATTCCAGACCGACTCTCTTGTCCTTACTATTCCTTCACGGAAAGACACAAGAACTATTGGCCGGTCCAGCTTCTCCCCAACAGCTGTCACCCTGGCAGAGGCAATGCTTGCCGGCGCGGCAAGCCTGCTCGAACTTGAGACTGGAGAGCTTGCGGCTTTCGTCCGAAAAAGCCCGAGCA
Organism: uncultured Spirochaetota bacterium; assembly: GCA_964584875.1. GTDB lineage: Bacteria > Spirochaetota > B62-G9 > B62-G9 > DRHN01 > CAZPCG01. Next base: position 5,222 of record CAZPCG010000105.1, on the reverse strand, counting down.
GGTCTATGGGCGATCAGATAGTTTTTTATGAAACTGTCCCCGGCGGGGCTGGCTACCTTGAAGAGATGGCCGAGCGACTTCCTGAAGTTGCCGCAGCAGCCATGGATCGTATTTTCGGGCATGATTGCCTGAAAGCCTGCTACCTGTGCCTCAAGCATTATCGCAATCAGCGGTGGCACCCCTTCTTTGATAAAGATGAAGTCAGAGATCTGCTTATAATTTTATCGCAGCAGGAGCTTGTGGAACCAAAGGAAGAACCTTACGGAAGCAGCATTAGAGCCCTGGATGAGATGCTGCAAGCACGGGCTTCAGGTAAAGATAAAACGTTTAGTCGCTATTCTAAAGGTGAGATCGAGGAACCTCTTCGAGTCGCGCTGGAGCGGGCCGGCGTGCCTGAGGGAAAAAGGGATTTTGAGATTCGCGATGATAATGGGAGGATAATCACGGTCCCAGACTTCGCCTGGCCTGAGATAAAGCTTGCCGTGTACTGCGATGGCTTTGCGGTCCACGCCAAGCCCGAAACTCTCGAGCTCGACGCCCGAAAGAGAAATTTTTTACAGAGCCAGGGGTGGGTGGTATTAACCTACTGGGGAAGAACTATCTTACGCGACACTCAAGGCTGCGCAAATCAAATTGCCCAGATCTGGAAACAGAAAAGTAAGAAGCAAATATAAGATCCAGAAATTCCAAGATAAGAAAACCCTTATGGTGACAGTATACTTATTGCGTTTGTATTAAATCACCTCGAATGAAGAAGCGGGAGTGTAGCTCAATCAATGAGCAAGAGAGCGGCCATGAGAGAGATGCCAAAAATGATGCAGATAAACTGCGCCGTGGATTTTAGCAGCTCGCATTCCTTTTTCAGCTCGGGGATAAGGTCTGCCGAGGCGATGTAGATAAAGCCCCCTGCTGTGAAGGGGACGAGGAAAAAGGTAAAACTTCCAAATCGGCCTCCGAGGATCAGGGAAACGATTGTTCCAAGCACTGCGATGAGCGCCGAGAGGAAGTTGAGGGCTAGTGCCCTCTTTTTTTCGAAGCCGGCGTAGAGAAGCACACCGAAGTCACCTATCTCCTGCGGTATTTCGTGGAGAATGACTGCGATGGTCGTACTCAGCCCTATGGGGATGCTCACAAGGTAACCTCCCCCGATGATGAGCCCGTCGATGAAGTTGTGCGCCCCGTCCCCGATGAGGTTCATGATGCCGATGTGGTGGGGATGCTCATCGCTCGAGGGTGTATGACAGTGCCTCCAGTGGATGTACTTCTCGAGCACGAAGAACCCCAGCATGCCGGTGAGGATGTAGAGGGAAACCCTGAAATGCAGTTCTCCGGCCTCTCTGAACGCTTCCGGTATCAGGTGAAGCAACGCTCCTCCAAAAAGCGCACCAGTGGATAGGCTTACAAGGTAGAGGAGCATCCTTTTCAGCTTATCCGTTCTCAGTGAGAGGGTCAGAACCCCGATAAATGAGATGAGGCTCGTCACAATTACACTCGAGAGCGCATAGAGTGTTGGTCGTGGGATAGCCAACATCCCGAAAATAGTCTGCCACATATTCATTTTCCGGATGGCCTTCGATTTTAAATACCTGAGAAAGAAAATAGGCAAAAGGGGATTGTGAAGCAACCAAATAAAAGGTACAGTTACCATTCAGTACAGATGTCTCTATTTACTTTTCTATGAATTAAAGCTAATGTGGTAGGAGAGGGAGGGGGAAAGGAGGAGGAAGTGTTACCCATTAAAAAGATTCTCTGCCCCGTTGATTTCAGCGAGCATTCCTATAAGGCGCTCAAGGCGGCTGAGGAGCTTGCGCTTCATTTTTCTGCCGAGCTGTACGTGATGCACGTTGTTTCCCTTGTACCAGCCGTTGCAGCTCCGACTGGTGCGATGGTATTCGATATTGTCGGCTACCAGAATGAGCTGGAAGCATCGGCAAAAAAGCATCTCCACGATGCAATTAAGACGAGGGTATCAAAACAGCTGAAGGCGAAACCAATCCTCGTTACAGGGGTGGATGCAGATGAAATCGTTCGCTGTGCCGAGGAGCGAGATGTGGGTCTCGTCGTTATCTCGACCCATGGCCGAACGGGCTTCAGGCATTTAATTTTCGGTTCAGTTGCAGAGAAAATTGTGCGTTACTCGACCCGTCCTGTGCTTACAATTCGGGTATCAAAGATTCAGGACTGAGAGGCAAAAGACGGCTGCATGGAGGGTAAGATCATGTTGGCAAAGAAGATAAAGCTCTTCAAAATCATGGGTTTTACCGTTAATATTGATATTAGCTGGTTCTTTCTCCTTCTTCTGGTTACATGGTCGCTTGCATCGGGGTTTTTCCCAAACTCCTACATAGGTCTTTCAACTCTCACGTACTGGATTATGGGTATTGCGGCGGCATTCGGTCTGTTTGCCTCTATAGTCCTCCATGAGCTCTCCCACTCCTTCATCGCAAGGAAGTTTGGTATTCCCATGCGTGGCATCACCCTGTTTCTGTTTGGCGGCGTGGCAGAGGCTGCGGATGAGCCACCGAGTCCAAAGGCGGAGCTCAGGATGTCGGTTGCAGGTCCGATTACGAGCATTGTCCTCGGGTCAATATTCTTCGGCCTGAGTGTCCTGGCTCGTCAGGGAGAGGCCCCTGTGTACATATTCGGAGTCCTGCGGTACCTCGCGTTCATAAACGGTCTTCTTGCCGCCTTCAACCTCATCCCCGCGTTCCCACTCGATGGAGGAAGGGTACTGCGCTCCTTTATCTGGAAGAGGAGAAAGAACCTGAAATCCGCAACGAAGATAACATCAACGATCGGGAGTGCATTCAGTTTCGTTCTGATTGCTTTTGGTGTATTCAATCTATTTCTTGCGAATTTTGTCGGTGGGATGTGGTGGTTCATAATCGGTCTCTTCCTACATAACGCAGCACGCATGTCGTACCGACAGGTGCTGATCAGAAGCTTCCTGAAGGGGGAGAGGGTGAGCCGCTTTATGAAAACGGACCCCATAGTTGTGCCCCACACAACATCGATAAGGGAGCTTGTTGATGATTATATATACAGGCATCACTACAAGATGTTCCCGGTTGTGGATGGAGTGAAGCTTATCGGGTGTGTGACGATGAAGCAGCTTTCGAGCATTCCCCGGGAGGAGTGGGGTAAACACACCGTTTCGGAGCTTGTCCTCCGCTGCTCCGGGGAGAATGCCGTGAGACCCGACGCAGATGCGGCGAAGGTGCTCGCATTGATGAACAGGACAGGCAAGTCCCGGCTCATGGTCGTTGAAGACAACAGGTTGATCGGCGTTATTACGCTCAAAGACATGCTCGAGCATATTTCCCTCAGGATGGAACTGGAGAGGGAGAGCGAGTGAACATTTTTAAATAGATTCATAACGTCTTGGTATTTCCTTCCTGCCAGAAGCGCAATCACATTTTTTTGATAATTGGCTTTATATTATTGTATATTTGAATCACCGGCAGTGGTGTAAAAGACTGGGGGAGGCATCGTGCTGTGCTCGGCGCGCCCAGCGGCCTTTTACACGGAGGAGGGCAGGAAGACCGCCAATGGCAGAGAAAATTATACTGGAGAGAATTCAGAAGGTCTTTGGCAACGTGAATTCTGACCATTTACCCGAGGCCATTCTTCTACTTAATGAGGGTTTCCGGGGCACCAATTTCAACTATATAACCGGTATGAGTCAGGGAGTGTTCGAGAACTGCGGTGTCCTTTTCGATAGGGGAGGAAAGATTCGAATTTTCACAACCTCCCTGGAAGAGGAGATACTCAGGGGCATCGGGGCTTATGCAGATTTTGTTGTGTACAGGAACAGGGAGCAGAGGAAAGACAGACTGAAGGAGGTGCTCCAGGGGTACCCTACGGTCGGTATATGCTATGAGTCGGTGCCGCATTCACTTTACCTTGCCCTTAAAGAGATGGCACAGGGTGCAGAGCTTATTGATGTTAGCAGGGCGTTTCAAGCTGCGCGGATGATAAAGCTCCCCGATGAAATAGAGAGAATTCGAAAGGCCTGCAGCATTGTTAGCGGCATTGCCGATGAGATCCCCGGAGTGCTGAAAGAGGGGGTAACCGAGCTTGACCTTGCGGCAGAGATCGATTACCGGGTTGTGAAGATGGGGGCTGAGAGGACAGCATTCAAGACCATTGTTTCGTTCGGGAAGAACACGAGCAAGCCGCACTATGAGGGCGGCGCTGTCCCCCTCAAGGAGGGGGATGTAGTTCTGGTTGATTTCGGAGCCCTGTGTGGGGGCTACGCATCGGACATCACGAGAACCTATCTCACGGGAAAACCGGAAACAGAAGTGAGGGGGCTTTATGCAACCGTTCTGGAATCGCAGCAGATCGCCCTCGGTCGCATCGGTTCGGGTGTGAGGATTGAGGACGTTGAGGAGGAAGTCAAACGTTACATAGACAGCCATGAACACTACAGGGGGAGGTTCATCCACAGCCTCGGGCACAGCCTGGGCCTCGATGTCCACGACAGCACCTACCCATCGGAGGATTTTGACAGGCGATTTGCTGAGAACATGGTGTTGACCGTGGAACCCGGGATATACATTCCCGGATTTTACGGTGTACGGATTGAGGACGACATACTGGTGGAGAGGAGCTCCTGCAGCCTCCTCACGACCGCACGGAAAGAGCTTCGGAGCTATGAAATTTAGCGCTAGAGAGAGGTTCACAAGCTATTTCGATCTCTTCTTCATTTTTATTGAGATCGATGTTTTCATCTGGGTCCTCTTCGAGTTGAGCTTCCCCTTCAGGCCAATGGTGTACAACGTGGGGAGGATCATTTCTGGTGCCCTGATTCTTGAGCCTATCGTCCAGTTCCTCGTAGACCCCCATTTGAAAACCCATGTGAGACGGTACTGGCGTCACTACATTATTGCAGCTATTTTTCTCTACAGCTTCTACATATTCCAGAGAACTCCATCCGATCACAGGTTCATCTTCATCTACTCTAGAATCTTTCTTGCCTCGATTGAGGTGCTCCTCTTCATTAAGTTTGTCCTGCAGATTGAGCGCCTGCGCGAGATATTCAGCTACTTCCGGGTGAGCCCGGCACAGCTCATCGTTGTGAGCTTTGCCTCTATTATCCTGATGGGTTCGTTTCTCCTGTACCTGCCCTACGCCCATGCCAGAGGTACAAGCATCAGGTACATCGATGCCCTCTTTACCTCAACCTCAGCCGTGACCGTTACCGGGCTTATCGTTGTCGA
>CAZPCG010000104.1:290-6798 GCA_964584875.1 uncultured Spirochaetota bacterium | reverse complement strand
AAAAGCGAGCTTCTCAACCATCTTAGGAGTGAAATAGGCAAGGTAATCGTGGGACAGGAGGACATGATCCATAAAATCCTCATCGGGCTCCTCACCGGCGGCCACATACTCATCGAGGGTGTCCCGGGCCTTGCAAAAACGCTCACCGTGAGTACCCTTTCGCAGGCTCTTGACATCGACTTCAAGCGAATACAGTTCACCCCCGACATGCTTCCCGCAGACCTGATCGGCACCATGGTGTACAACCAGAGGGACCATACCTTTCAGGTGAAGAAAGGCCCAATCTTCGCCTCGATCATACTCGCCGATGAAATCAACCGCGCTCCGGCAAAAACCCAGAGCGCACTCCTCCAGGCCATGCAGGAGAAGCAGGTCACCATCGGTGAGGAAACCTTCACACTCGAGAGCATATTCATGGTAATCGCAACCCAGAACCCCATAGAGCAGCATGGCACCTACCCCCTCCCCGAGGCGCAGATCGACCGCTTCATGATGAAGCTGAAGCTGCCCTACCCTACTAAGGAGGAGGAGCTGAAGATCATGCAGCTCCACGGCTCGGGAGTGCAGCCTGCCGCATCCCCTGTTCTGAACAGGGAAGACATCGAATCAATACGGGAAGTAATTCATTCGATCTACATAGATGACAAGATCGAGCGGTATATCGTCGACATCACCTTCGCGACCAGAAATCCGGCCAGCTACGAGCTGATCGATATCAAGGACCTCATATCCTACGGCGCAAGCCCGAGGGCATCCCTCTATCTGAAAATCGCATCGAAAGCAAACGCTTTCCTCACAGGAAGGGGGTATGTCATACCCGACGATGTCAGAGATGTGGGCTATGACATACTTCGCCATCGCCTCATTCTAACCTACGAGGCCCAGGCTGAGGACATATCCCCGGAGGATGTCATCGAGAAGATCTTCAAGGGAGTTGAAGTGCCGTAATGCTTCCCGAAGAGATCATCAAAAAGATAAAGCTCATCGATATAAAAACCCGGCTCCTGGTCAATGAGATGTTCTCGGGGGAGTACCACTCTGTGTTCAAGGGACGGGGCATTGAGTTCAGCGAAGTACGGGAGTACAGCTACGGTGACGACGTTCGCACGATCGACTGGAACGTGACAGCGCGGTTCGGAAGACCTTTTGTAAAGATATACGAAGAGGAGAGGGAACTTACCGTAATCCTGCTTTTCGATGTGAGCGCCTCGACCCTTTTCGGTTCATGTGAAAACAGACAGCGGGACATCATGGTTGAGCTTGCGGCTCTTCTGGCATTCTCCGCTGTTGAAAACAACGACATGGTTGAGGCTGTGCTTTTCTCCGACACGATCGAGAAATTCATACCTCCTAAGAAGGAGCGCATCCACGCGCTGAGGATACTCCGGGAACTGCTCTATGCAAGCCCGAAGAATGAGAGAACTAACCTGAAGCTCGCCTTTGACTTCATCAACAATACCCATCCAAGAAAGAGCATCATTTTCATCTTCTCCGATTTCTTAGATAGAGGATATGAGCGATCCTTCAAAATGATGGCCAAGATGCACGATGTCATTCCCATAGTCTTCCACGACCCCTTTGAAACGGCCATCACAGGCTACCGGGGAATTATGATCATGAACGACATGGAAAATGGGATGAATCGGATCATCGACCTGTGTGACAGGGAGGTCAGGGAGGCTTACATGAGGAACCTTTCAGAGCTGACGCTTTCGAGGAGGCGACTCTTCACTTCGATTGGGCTCGACTACATCGAAGTAATGACCGATGGCTCCTACCTGAAACAGCTTTTTGAATTCTTCAATAAAAGGGCACAGAAGCTGTAATATGAAGATGAAGCAGGTATTGCACAAACTTGAGATGGTGATTATTACCTCTCTTTTCCTTTCCCCTGGAGTGTCGCCTCTTGCACGGGAAAGTATGGAGTACAAGCTCAATTCAATCTCCATCACCATTCTTTCAGATAAGCCCCTCACAATCGGTGACCCCATGGACATAGCACTCACACTCTACCACGAACGCCATGAGCATCCTGTACTCCCCGCTGACGAGGAGGCATTCAGGCCATTCATACTGAGGGACCATACAGTGAAGAAAAAGAGGATGCAAAAGGGGATATACCGAACCATGTCGATCTACACTCTTACGGTGTTCCAGACGGGTAATATAGAGCTTCCACCGCTTGAGGTTCAGGTAGGCAACACAACCCTCGTAACCGAATCCCTCATCATACCCATACTCTCCGTGCTCCCGAAGGAGGAGGAGGGCCACCAGCTCAAGGACATCGTGCCGCCCTACCGGGCCAGGCTGAAGGCTCTCACCTTTGTCATCATACTGCTTTCGATCATCGCATCCCTTGCTCTTTTACTCCTTTTATCGAGGCTCATCCTGAAAAAGCCCCAGAGGAAACGTATAGCGGCCCAGGAGGAGCCAGTTTTCGATCCTTACGGCTACTCCCTCCATGAGCTTTCAAACCTGAAGAGTGCCCTTCGCAAGCAAAGGACCGATCCAAAAACGGTATACACCGGCATCTCCCATGCTCTACGTCTCTACTTCGGGAACCTGCTGAACATCAGATCGCTTGAGATGACGACGGCCGAACTGCGGCGGTATCTAAAAAATGCAAGTGTCTCCCTTTTTCAAACACCGGTTCTTCTATCTATTCTGAAGAGAAGTGATCTCGTAAAGTTTGCGAAGGAGCGGCCTGAGAGAAAGACCGTTGAAAAAGATATAGACGGGTCGATAGACATGATCAGGAAAGCTCAGAAAAGGGTTGAGGAGAGGGAAGAGGCAGAGAGGGTAACCTCAGAAGATAGTTCAGAGGATAGTTCAGAGGATAGTTCCTAGAGAGGTTATTAATAGAGAGGTTTTTAATAAAGAGGTTTTATGGAATTCAGGAATCCAATGGTACTGTGGGGTCTTATTGCACTCCCGGTCCTCTTCTACTACCTTTTCAAGAGGGGGCGGGAGATAACAATCTCAACCCCCATCCTCTCTTACTTTCCGGTAAAAAAGACATTGAGGGTAAGATTGCTCTTTACCTCCAGGCTCATTCTCATCCTATCGGTTGGATTCTTTCTCCTTGCCCTTGCGCGTCCCGAACGGGGCTACATCGAAGAGGAGCTTATTACTGAAGGAATCGACATCGTGCTCTGCATCGACATCTCTTCGAGCATGAAGGCTGAGGATTTCAAACCGAATCGGCTTGGCGCGGCTAAAAACGTCGCAAAGGAGTTCCTAATCGGAAGGAAGACCGATAGAATAGGTCTTGTCGTGTTCAGTCGACAGGCAATCACACAGAGCCCCCTGACCATCGACTACAGCATCCTTCACAACTTCATCGATGCAATCGAGATAGGAATGATTCGGGACGGTACGGCAATCGGGAATGCAATCACCGAGAGCTCGAAGCGGCTGGTGATCGGCAAGGAAAAGAGCAAGGTAATGATCCTGCTCACCGACGGCATAAACAACAGCGGTGAGATCGATCCCCTGACCGCCGCTTATGCGGCAAAGGCGCTGGGTATAAAGATCTACACCATCGGTGTCGGGAGCATGGGTCATGCTCCATACCCGGTTGAAGACCAGGTATTTGGAAGGCGGTACGTTTCGGTTCCCGTTCAGATCGATGAGGAAGTTCTCATATCCATCGCAGGGATAACAGGGGGCAGGTACTTCAGAGCAACCAATACACAAAAACTTGAGGAAATTTACCATGAAATCGACCTGCTTGAAAAAAGCAAGATTGAGATAAAGCAATACAGAAGGATAAAAGAGCAGTTCACCTATCCGCTCTTTACCGGCACCGTGCTGCTCGGTATCTATCTCTTTCTCACAGCTTCGATGCTGAAAACCGTACCATGATCAAAGGGAAGGAGCAGGAAAAAGAATGAGATTTGCCGCTTCGCAGTTTCTATACCTGCTTTTGTCACTCCCCTTCATCTATCTTGTCTTCCTGTTTGCTCACCACAGGAGGCAGAAGGCAATCCGCAGCCTGGGAGTGCCGAAAACCCTGAACGGGTTTTCCAAACGGGACCTCAAGGGTTCCATCCGGATTGAAGGGCTTTTTGCCTCTCTTGCCCTGTGCTTCTTCATCATTGCCCTGGCTAAGCCTCAGGCAGGCACACGGCTTGAGTCTGTGACGATAAGAGGTTCGGATGTGTATATTGCCATTGATCTCTCCCAGAGTATGAGAGCAGAGGATGTCAAACCGAATCGGCTGGAACGGGCAAAGATCGATGCCCGGGAGCTCGTACACTCCCTTCGAGGTGACAGGGTGGGGCTCATCCTGTTTGCAGGAGATGCATTCGTGCAGTGCCCCCTCACCACCGACTATGAAGCAGTGCTCTCAATTATCAACGCCCTCGATGCTGATTCCGTAGTGGCAAGCGGCACCTCCCTTGCAGCGCCGATGGAGGTTGCCATGAAATCACTGAAACCGGAGGATGACACCTATGCCCTTCTGCTCCTTCTCACCGACGGTGAAAACACAGTTGGTGAGCTCGAGAGAACGGTAAGAGGGCTGAAGCGCAGGGGCATCAAGGTATTCAGCATGGGGATAGGGAGAAAGGAGGGAGTCCCGATACCGCTCTTCGATCAGAACGGAAACAGGGTCGGGTATAAGAAAGACAGGCAGGGAAAGGTAGTCATCACCCAGCTTCACGATGAAGTGCTGAGGTGGATTTCAGAGAGCACGGGAGGATACTACTTCAGGGCAGGGGACACCTTCGATGAGGTGAAGCGGTTCATCTCCACCCTGGAGACCCTGAAGAAAAGGGAGTTCGAGACGAAGAAATACACCGTTTATGAGGAGCGCTACCAGATTCCTCTCCTCGTGGGCATGCTCTTTCTAACGGCTAATATATTCATCACCACGAGGATGAAGAGGAGAGCCACGTGAAGAAAAATACACCCTTCATCATCCTATCATTATTCCTCTTCATGATGATCATGGGCGCCTGGCATGGCCATTCAGATCCCTACCTGAACCTCATGAAGAAAGGCTACCGTTACTACAGAAACGAGCTGTACAGGGATGCCCTCGGGTACTACCTTGAGGGAAGGGAAAAGAACGGCCGCTCTGTCGTACCATATTTCAACTCCGGGACTGCCTACTACAAACTTGAGGACTATACGAGCTCGATTCAATCCTTTACGGAGGCTTTGAAGCGCACCAACGATAAGGGTGAAATAGCCGATATACACTACAATCTCGGAAACAACTACTTCCAGCTTGGCGATTATGAGAATGCAATTGAGCATTACAAACAGGGTCTTGAGAAGAATCCCTATGATCTCAATATGAAGTACAACCTGGAACTTGCACTGAAGAGAAATGCGGAGAAGAACCGGCGATACCCGCTTCCCGATAAAGAGGAAAAAGAAGAGGGGAAAACCGCCATACAGGGCGAAGAAAAGGGGGAAGACATGAGTAACAGGGACCAGGATAAGAAGCAGGGGAGCGCCGCTGACAGGGAGGAAGGCCCTCTTGAGGAATCGTACCAGCAGAGGGAGTTTACCCGCCGCGAGGCGGAACAGCTTATTTACTCTGTAAACAGCGATCAATCAAGGATCATGGCTGAAATAATACAGAAAAGGACGGGTGCGGTGCGCCATGAAAAAGACTGGTAACGACAATGGCAGCTATCCCATCATAACTTACATCATTTTGGTCCTGATTCTCTCCCTGGCAGCGCTCCCTTTTATAGCATATGGGGAGGAGCGGATCATCAATGTCAAGGCAGAGATCGATGCAGAAGAGGTCGGCCTCCTCGATACGGTGAAGCTTACCGTTTCGGTCGAAGCCGAGAACATTACCAGAGTCCCCAAACCCGAAGTCCCCACGATGAAAGGCTTTTCCATCCTCACCGAAAGCTCCGCCACCCGCTCAAGCATATCGATCGTGAACGGCAAAACAACCCGCACAAAAACCATCACCTACACCTATGTGCTCAAGCCACAGTCCAGGGGCTCGTTTACCATTTATCCTGTTACACTACGGTATGGCAATGCCGTGTATTCAACAGACCCAATCACCATTTCTGTGCTCGAGGGGCGCAGGCGTCAGGAAAAGGAATCCTTCATACTCGATGATGGGACTATCATCGACGTGGACGCATTGAAGGAGGACATATTCATCCTGATTCAGCCGCAGCAGGCAAAAATCTACCAGAATGAGCAGCTCTACCTCACCTATGCACTGTACTCCAGGCTCGATATAGACAGCATCTCCCTGAAGCAGAACCCGGCCTTTCCAGGGTTCTTCATCGAAGACATCTACAGCGCCACAAAACTCACGTATAATAAAGAATCCTATGAGGGAAAGCTGTACACATTCTCAATCATCAAGAAGGTCGTTCTCTTTCCGCTCAGCCCCGGGCACTTCTCTCCGGACCCGCTCGTACTCGAAGCAACGGTTATTTTAAAAAGCAAGGACCTCTTCGATATGTACGGAAGGCCCTTCACCTTCACCCTGAAAAGCAATGAAGTTGCAATCGACGCGCTCAGT
>CAZPCG010000104.1:0-280 GCA_964584875.1 uncultured Spirochaetota bacterium | reverse complement strand
AACCCCCGTTTACACCGCTGCCACAGGAGAGTCTTTCTCCTGCTTCCTCGTTATGAAAAGCACCGGGAACCTCAACCTGATAACCGACCCTGGAATCCACACCTCAAAGAGGACAAGGGTATACCTCTCCGGCACCATGCTGGAGAGGGTTGAAGAGAGGGACCGCATCTACTTTGTGAAGAAGTTCGAGTATACCCTCATTCCGGAGGAATCCGGTAAGCTTGAGATCACAAACCCTGAGATCCTGTACTTCAGCACTGAAAAGGGAAAGTACCTGTTT
>CAZPCG010000103.1:0-6827 GCA_964584875.1 uncultured Spirochaetota bacterium | reverse complement strand
CCCCTATCAGGGCTGCATACCCGTCGGCAGACTGTACCAGGTAGTGGTCGAACCGCGAGGCAAAGAAGAGCACGTCCTTTCCACGAGCGGCTTCTACTGTTTTTCTAACGGCAGTGGCAATTGAAGTTCCCCGGGCGAGCACGCCCAGGTACACAGTCTCGAGATGGGCGAAGCTCGAGTAATCCCCCTCGATTAGCAGCACCGTCTCTCCCCTGCTGACGCTGTCACCGTCGTATAGCGCCTTAAGGCCAATCCTTTCGGGATGCCCGGAGCAGAGCTTGATGATAGCGATGGCCTCATCCATCCCGCAGAGAATGCCATCGTCACGCACGAAGACCTGCATGATCACTTCGGCATGGTTGTTGCCATGAATCAGGATGTCCCGCGTGCGGTTGAAATAAGCATCGGTATAAAACCCCTGCTTAACCTTTTCAACGGGAATGCGAAATGTCTCAGGTGGCAACCGTTTCCGCATATACGCGCCCTCCGGAAAAGAAAAACGCGAATCGGCCTTGCTGTACGAGACATCTACAAAAAATTATGACAGGAGACTTGAAATCCTTTCTGCAAGCGCATTCTCATACTACAGGTTGTGGAGCTCCTCCTTCGTCAGGGTGTGAAACCCGCCCCTTCTGATCACCTCTTCAGCCCTGTCATAGTCGTCGACCTCGAGGATCAGTGCAGCACGCTCCCCGCTTGAGAGTATGAAGCCGTACGCGTTCGAAACATTGATATTATTGCTGTGCAGGTACTGTGTGATATCGGCAAGCGCCCCCGGCCTATCCTCTATGGTGATTGCGATGACGTGCTTCCGCGAAACGCTGAAGCCCCCTGCAGAAAGAACCCCGGATGCCCTGTCAGGGTCATCGGCAATGATGTTGATGAGGCCGTAATCTCCCCTGTCAGATATTGTAATGGCGCGTATGTTAATGTTGTTGTCGCCGAGTATCCGGGCTATCTTCGATATCCTGCCTGGTTTGTTCTCCACGAACACCGTAACCTGGGAAGCCATGGTATCCTCCCTTGGTCTTTTTACCGTTTGACCCTCATGTCAACGACCCTAACCGCTTTTCCCTCACTCTTCGGAAGAGAGTTCGGCTCAACCAGAACAACCTGGGGCCTGAGGAGAATCTCGTTCCTCAGCTCTTCTGTTATTCTCTTCTTCAATGATTCCAGCTCATCGATGTCGCCATGGAAGATCTCCTGCCGCACCTCCACCTTGACCCTGATCGTATCCAGGAAATTAACGCTGTCGATCTCAATGAGGTAGTTATGCCCTACCTCATGCATGTCCATCAGCACCTTCTCTATCTGCATCGGGTAGATGTTGACCCCCTTTATAATAAGCATATCGTCGCTCCTGCCCTTGATGCGTGAAATCCTTCGGTGCGTGCGCCCGCAACTGCACTCCCCTGGATAGACAGATGCGATGTCGCCTGTCCGGTAGCGGATGATCGGCATGCCCTCCCGCATGAGGGTTGTAAGCACCAGCTCCCCCTCATTCCCATCTTCGAGCACCTCAGATGTTTCCGGATCGATCACCTCGAGAAGGAAATGGTCCTCCCATAGGTGCATTCCATCCTTCTGCCCGCATTCAAAGGCGACGCCAGGACCGTTCATCTCGGAGAGCCCGTAGCTGTTGAATGCATCAAGCCCGTAGAGCTCCTCTATCTTTCTTCGGGTCTCCGCCGAGTATGGCTCCGCCCCGAGAAAGGCTATCCTGAGCCTGAGCTCCTTCTTCGGATCAACCCCCTCTTCCTCAAATATCGTGTAGAGGTGGAGCGCATAGCTGGGGGTAGTGTGAATCACCGTCGTCTGAAAATCCTTCATCAGGCGTATCTGTCTCCTGGAGTTTCCCGAGGAGGCCGGTATGGTGAGTGAGCCCAGAAGCTCTGAGCCGTAGTGCAGCCCCAGTCCACCTGTGAAAAGCCCGTACCCCATCATGTTCTGAAATACATCGCCTGGCCGCACCCCGGTCATGAACATGCTTCTTGCTACAATATCAGCCCAGTTTTCGATATCTCTTCTAGTGTGATAAACCACGGTGGCCTGCCCTGTCGTTCCCGAGGATGCATGGAGCCTTACGATCTCTTCTCTGGGGACGGCAAGAAAGCCGTCGGGAAAACCTTCTCGAAGGTCCCGCTTCGTTGTAAAGGGGAGTTCCCTCACCTCCTCAAGGCCTTTTACCCTTTCGGGAAGCTTACCGTTATAAAACCACGACTGCCGCGCCATGGCAAGCGAACGGTTCAGGCGCTCAAGCTCCAGCTTCTCCAGCTCGCCGCAGGGTAGTGTCTCAATCTCCCTGTCCCAGAACATCTTGTCCATGCCGCTCCCTTTCTCAGCTCTTCAGAGTCACTATGGTGCAACCGTAGCCGCCCTGTTCGGGCCGTGCATACTCGTAATGATCAACCTCCCGGCGTTTTTTGAGAATTTCCTGCACGCCCTCCCGCAGGGCTCCTGTTCCGAGACCATGAATGATAGAAACCTCTCTTGCGTTGCCCAGCACAGCTTTATCGATGAAGTGCGTAACCTCGCTCATTCCCTCGTCGTAGCGCATCCCCCGGATGTCGCATTCGATGGCTGTGCTGATTTCCCTGGCAGGTGCAAAGCTCCACTTTGACCCTGCACCCCTCAGGCCCTTTCCAGAAGCTGCCTCCTCCCGCTCCTCCCCCGGCACCTCAAGCCGGCGAACATGGTCCCTGCTCACCGTGATGCTCAGGCTGCCGGCAAGGATCGTTATCCTGTCCCCCGAAACATCGATCACCTTTCCCTTCAGGCCCCCCGCACCGTCATGCACCAGGCATACGTAATCACCGGGATTGACATCCCCCGCTCCCACTTCGTGCCCTGTCTCTCCCATCCCTGCTGTAGCCCCATAACCGCTCTCTTCCGTCCCTTCTCCAACATGCGTCTCCCCCAGAGTTTCTTTCTCCTCCCCGTTCCTGCCGGTCGGCTTCACGGCCCGGGCATACTCCTCCTCAACCCTCGCAAGCTCATCCCTTGCGGCGGAGGCGGCAGCCTTCGACCCCTGGCCTTCACGCACCTCTTTGATGCTTCGCTCAAGTCTCTTTCTGAACTCAGCAAGCATCTGGGAAAGCCTGGTTCCATACTCGGAGCGGATAAGCCTCTCCCGCTCCTCAACATCATCGAGCTTTCTTCTGTACTCCTTGATCATCCGCTCCAGGGTCTCCCTCTGCCGGGTCATCTCCTCCTTGCTGCCCTTAAGCTCTTTTTCAATGAGAGCCAGGTTTTTAAATATCCCGTCAACCGCCCTGTCCTCCTCGCTCAGGTACTCCCTCGTGTGATGAAGTATGCCCGTGCTAAGACCTAGGTGACGGGCAACCTCGATTGCATTGCTCCTGCCGGGAATTCCCATGATAAGGCGGTAGGTAGGCCTGCTGGTCTTCGAATCGAACTCAACCGAGGCGACCTCGGTCCTTTCGCTGCCGAGTGCGTACATCTTGATAAAACTGAAATGGGTCGTCACAATAGTAAAGACACCCCTCCCCAGGAGGTAGTCGAGGATAGCTGCCCCCAGCGCACCCCCCTCGATCGGGTCCGTACCCGCCCCGAGCTCATCGATGAGCACAAGGCTTCCCCGGTCTGCCTCTTCAGTGATGGTGATGATGTTGCGTATATGTGCCGAGAAGGTCGAAAGGGACTGCTCTATCGAGCTCTCATCCCCGATATCTGCAAAAACCGACTCGAATATGGAGGTCCTCATCATCCTGGCAGGAATTGGAATTCCCGACTGGGCGAGCAGCACGAAGAGGCCCACCATCTTCAGCGTGACTGTTTTTCCTCCGGTATTCGGCCCGGTTATGACCACCCCGCAGCGCGGTTCCCTGAGGTAAAAATCCACGGGAACAGCCCTGCCTCTCAGCAGGGGATGCCTCCCCCCTTCTATTATTATCTCCCTTTTTTCACCGAACTCAGGAATGGTGCCGCCGTACTCCTCCATGAACCTCTGCTTCGTCATGAGGATATCTATATCGGCAAGCGTATCCTGGAGCTGCGAAAGCCCGGCGGATTTTTCCCGAACCGCTCCGGTAAGAGCAACGAGTATCCTGTGGACCTCCAGCTCCCTCTCCCGCTCCACCATCCTGAGCTCATTGTTGTCGTCTATGATGGAAAACGGCTCGACAAAAACCGTCTTCTCACTCCCGGAATGGGCATGCACCACACCGGGAATGCTCTCCCTGAAGCTCTGCTTCACCGGTATGACGTATCTGTCGTCTTTAAGGGTGATGTGTCTCTCCTGGAGGTATTGCCTTGTGTCGGGAGAATTTAAGTAGCGGTAAAGCTCTGCCTCTATGCGCTGGCGAATGCTCCTCTGGCGGGCTGTGATTTCCGCAAGCCTGGGGCTTGCATCATCCCGAACTCTGCCGTGCTCGTCCAGGGCACTGTCAATCCGCTTTAAAAGCGCAAGGGGGATTCGTACCTCACCGATCTTACGAGCCAGGAGGGGGAACTCCTTTTTTAGCGGCTCGAACTGCCTTTTCAGGATGTCGAGATGTATTATATTCTCGCGTATCTTCGCTAACTCTTCTGGAGGTAGGGCACTACCCTTTACCCGTGCACGTGCAAGGAGACCTTTCGTATCGTGCACCCGTCCAGACTCCGGTACATGGCCCAGCGCAATCACTTTTCCAAGCTCTCCGAGCAGTTGAAACTCACGGATGATTGCACCCCTGTCGCGGGTGGGCACAGTGGCAAGAAGCCTTGTTTTTGAATAATCAGAGCCGCAGTAATCTTTTATGATATCAAGTGCCTTCTGGTACTCCAGGCGTTCAGCATCGTACATAGAAGGATTGTAGTGTAGGTCAGGTTGAAGCGTCAACTGCAAAATGGATATTCAATCCTTCCCCTGCTCCAGGGGATGGTACCTCCTGTGAAAATCAATGAGCGTCCCCCTGTCAAGGTGGGTGTATATCTGGGTTGTTGAGATATCGGCGTGCCCCAGCAGCTCCTGCACGACCCTGAGGTCTGCGCCGTTCTGTATGAGATGGGTAGCGAAGGAGTGTCTCAGGATGTGCGGCTTTATGTTCTTCCTGATGCCGCTTGCACGGGCATACCCCTTGATGATCTTCCACACACCCTTCCTTGAGAGCTGCTCCCCTCTGAAATTCAAAAAGAGGAAATCCGATCTTTTTCTTCTCAAAATCTGCCCCCTCCCCCACTCCAGGTACCGCTTCAGAAGGCTCGCTGCCCTCTCCCCGAAGGGAACGACCCTCTCCTTCTTCCCCTTACCGAATACAAGAATGCAGCTCTCCTGGAAATCGACACTGCTCACCCTGAGCTCCACGAGCTCGGATACCCTTAACCCGCTTGAGTACATCATCTCAAGCATCGCCCTGTCCCTCAGGCCGAGGGTGGTGCTCTCCTCAGGCATGCTCAGGAGGAGGTCAACCTCCTCGAGGGTGAGGTACTCGGGAGGGTTCAGGATAGTCTTCGGAGTTGCTATGCGCATGGTGGGGTCTCCCCTCACGGCATTTTCATCTATGAGGAAACGGTAGAATGCACGGATTGCCGAGAGGTAGCGCGAGGTGGTCCGATGGCTCAAACCCGACTTTCTGCAGAAGGCAAGATAGTCTATGATATCGGCTCTCCTGGCATTGAGGACCCTTGAGCACACTTCTCCTTCCAATACGCCTTCATGAAATTCGCCGGGGCCATTACCCCTACACCCCTTCTTTTCTGGCTCAATTTCCCCGATTTGATGAGACTTCCCAATGGATTCCATATAGGCGAAAAAGAGGTTCAGATCGGCAAGGTACGACCCGACCGTGTTCTTAGAAAGATTCCTCTCGAGGTAGATATGGTCGAGAAAGCGAGCCTTGTGTACGCTAAGATCATCATCCATACACTTCACCGCCCTATAAATAAAACTTCCCAGGTCCTTACCGGTTGCCCTAAGTACCCCCCTTGCCCGGCAGTCCCTCCGCAGAGGCAGTAAATCCTCTCAGGCTGCCCTTCATTACAGATTTTGCAAGCAGCAGCCCGACCTCCCCTCCCCCGATTGATAGAACGTACTGAAGGTTAAGGTGCCTGAGGGACTCAAAGCTCAGTGAGAGGTTTTTGGACCCACCCAGGGCTCCTCTGAGAAATGATTGAACCTTTTTATAGTACTCAGGTGGATAAAGCCTGTGGCGTTCAAGAGGGGTTCCCCTCTTTGGGACGAAGGGGTTTATGCTCAAATGAAGGGTACCGCGACGCCCTGAAAGAGTCTTCAGAGTTACCCGGACAAGATCAACAATAGCCCTGATGTCACTCATATCCTCCCCCGGCAGACCGTACATGAAGTAGTAGCGTATGTTCCTCACTCCGTGGTCCAGGGCCTCCTCAACGGCACCTATAAGCACATCGTTTGTGAATCCCTTCCCGATGCTTCTCCGAAGCTCCATCGACCCCGTTTCGGGAGCGAAGGTGACCGTGCTCTGGGAGTTTTCAGCAAGGAGATTTGCGATCTCAGCGCTGAAATCATCGGCCCTCAGGGATGAAAAGGAAACCGTCATTCCCATACGGTTTATCCCGCGCACCACGGATACAAGCCCTCTGTGGTCTGTCAGAACAGGGGCAATGAGGCCGACCCTGTTCGTTCTTTGAAGCGCCTCCTCTACTGCCGAAAGCACCTCAGCCTCGGGAAAGGTTCTGATGGGGCTGGAGACACACCTCGTCGTGCAGAAGCTGCAAACGTTCCTGCACCCCCTGGCTATCTCGACGAGAAACATGCCTGAAAACTCAGTTTTTCTGGTCAGTATCACCGAACGGGCAGGCCTTTTGACCTCTCGCCACACTGCCCTCCCCGGCAATGCACCCCACTGCAG
>CAZPCG010000102.1:0-6887 GCA_964584875.1 uncultured Spirochaetota bacterium | reverse complement strand
ATATCTCTACTACAGCAAGAAGGGCCTCACCCCTGATGCCGGAAAAGCCTTCGTCATTGAGAAAGGCAGGGGTCAGCTTGAATCCTATGTGATCGAGGATAGGCTTGAGGGGGGGGTGCCGCTTATTGAGAATGTAAAACCCTACTCCTTCAGGGTCCTGGCTGTCGATGGCAGGGGGGCATTTAGTAAACCATCGAATTCCCTTGAAGGTGTAATGCTTGAAGATACAATTCCACCCTCACCTCCGCACAGTATCAAGTACGAGTTCATTGCTCCCGACAGGCTGAAGATTCAGTGGGAAGCAAACGATACAGATATCGAAAGGTACAAACTCTACTACGGAGTAAATCCAGACCGATGGGATGGTATGGTGTTCACAGATAAGAACTTCTATGAGCTTCTTATCAACAGGGAACAGCTTGAAAGCAGGGAGCTCCGTATGGCAATCGTAGCCATCGACAGGGCCGGGAATGAGAGCGGGTACAGGCCGCTGACAAGGAGCACCTCTATAGCCAGAGGTGATTCGGTAAAGGAAGATATTGTCCTCTCCTCCGGGGACATGTACAGGGACTTCTCTGTTGCGATCAGGGAACCTCCGAAGGTTGTTGCACCAAAGAAGCCAGAGGTCGCAAAGAAAGTGCCTCCTGTACGTAAACCGAAGGAGTATGGCTTCTCGTACCTCCGTGAAAAGGGATTTGTGGTTTCAAGCGGCGAAACGGCAACGATAAAAGGCACGGTTCAGTTTCCAGGCAATGCGATTGTGGTGGTGCAATCTGGGGGGAGGCTCATAATTGAAGGTGCAGATCTCAGACCGGAAGGTGAACTGTGGGGAGGGATACGTTTCCTGGAGGGCTCCGTCGGAACAGTGAGCAACAGCTCAATCAGGGATGCCGCGATCGGTATTGCAGTTCTTAACAGTCAGGGTTCTGTTAAGATTAAACAGCTTACCGTGGATGGGTGCAGAGAAAGTGGTATACACATCAAAAACAGCACACTCGAATTATCGATGATTAATGTGAGCAACAACGTAACAGGCATTCTTATCGAAGACAGCAGGGTACATATCA
Source organism: uncultured Spirochaetota bacterium (assembly GCA_964584875.1). Lineage (GTDB taxonomy): Bacteria > Spirochaetota > B62-G9 > B62-G9 > DRHN01 > CAZPCG01. Next base: position 5,820 of record CAZPCG010000102.1, on the reverse strand, counting down.
GCGATTCGATCGTTGAAAAGAATGAGAAGGGGATCCTTGCCCGCACCAATCAGCTCAATGTTGAAGGCTCACAGTTCAAGAATAACAGCTCCTACGGGTTGCGGCTGTACGGCGGGGGCACCATAAGGGGATCGGTGTTCAAGGATAACCTGGTGGGGATCGTCTTTGAAGAGGGCCGCGGCCTGCCAGTGCTTATCGCAAGCAGGATCGAGAATAACCGGATGGATGGGGTGGTTGTGGCGGCTGCAGATGCAGAGATGAGCAGGAATGTTATATCGGGTAACGGGAGACATGGCATCTATGTGAAGGAGAATGCAAATCCCAGCATCAATGAGAATGATATCGTGAGCAACAGCAAGTATGGAGTTGTGGGGGGTGGAAAGATCTGGAAATGCTATGTTGCCTACAACAACGGCAGCATCTACATCGACGACACGGAGAAGAAGGGCTTACCTGACAATGTATTCAGTTCTTCATCGTCTGGTGTGCTTAAGCAGATTCTCAACGTTGACTACATTGACGAGCTTTCCGGCGCCTCGGTGCTCCAGTGATATTTAATTGCGATGGGTATGCGTTCATGGACATGGACATTCAGAAACGGCTCCAGATGCTGATACAGTACATAAGACAGTCCCGAAAGAGGGTCGTTGTGACCGCTCTCATAGCCTCCACTGCAGCGGTCTTTATCTTCATACTCGGTTCCTACTACCTTCTCTTCGACTACTACGAACAGCAGCAGAAAGGCCATTATACAACAATTTTAAAAAATATTTCCCTTTTGCAGGCTAAGCTCATCACAAAGGGAACCTATAGAGAGGACATCATTGCTCTGTGCACCTCCCTCGCCAGGCAGAGGGGTGTGTTGAATGCCTGGGTTACGGATAAGTTCGGCAGGCTGATGTACCACACGGATAGTAACACGTATGCTGCGCTCAGGTCAAAGCGTCTCACATCGGAGTACTACGAGAGCATTCAACATTCCTGGGAGTTCTCTGAAGGGACCCCCGTGATGAACGACGTTCTTCTTCAAGATCGTCTTTCCATGAGAGTTACCATTCCGCTCTATCCCTTCGGGCGTGAGGACTACGATTTCATCCTTGGCATGGATGTGAAGCGATTTGTCTCCCTTCCTGCAACTATTCGCTCCCTTGTGTTGATCTCGGCCGGATACCTTGCTGGCTCTATTCTGCTGCTCTTTCTCCCTGTCTTTCTCTGGGTCAGAAACAGGTTTCAGGACCTCGTTTCGCACTCAAGGGTCCTTATCGGCCCTCTCGGCTTTGAGGGACCACAGGCCATGGACCTAAGGCAACCTCCGGCGTCGGCCAGAAAGGAGACGGTGCCTGCTGCTGCTGTATCAGAGGCGATGGAAGAGGAGGTACGCCTCAAGCTTCAGAAACTCAGGGAGCTTGAGGAAGAGCGGAAGAAGAGAGCTACGGAAGAGCGGCCCAAAGAAGTTGCGGGGGCTGGAGCAGTGGAACGAGGAAAAGAGGAAGTGGAGGAGGAGATTGAGCCCGGGGTTGAAGAAGGGGAGGAAGCTGGAGAAGAGATAGCGGTGGAAGAGGAAAGGCCTGGAAAAGAGGTGCCTTCTGAAGCAGGGGGGGAGGCAGGAGAGGAAGCTGTTATCAGGGAGGAGGTGAGGCCTGAAGAGAAAAAAATTTTGATGGAAGAAACCGTGGAGAGGGTGGGCGTTGAGGAAGTTGAGGTTGAAAAAAGGCTTGAGAGGTTTGTTAAGCTCAGGAGTACGCTCTTCAAAAAGCAGACACTTGAATTGCCCTTCATCCAGGCCCACAGCTATATTTTTCACTCGAAGGGTGTTGAAGGCAGCTTTATATTCTACCACAAAAGCAATGACAGACACTTCTATGTCTGCTTCAGCCTGTCGGGAGCAAAACCCGAGCGGCTTTTCGAGCTCATACCAGAAACGAGAACCTACATGAAAAAAATCCTCGGAAAAGGAAGGTCTATAAAAGAATTGTACATTGATTACAACGAGTACTGCTTACAGAAGACCATTAACTCCCACCTGGCGCTCCTCCATATCGATGAGGCAAAAACCCTTGTTGAGTTTGCCTCCTGCGGCGGAGGGTATGCCCTTTATCTGAAGGGAAACGAGGAAGAGGTGAAAGACCTGGTGTTTGATCTTCCTGCAGCAGGTACCCTTCACAGGAACGACCTTGAGCGGGTATTTTACTCTGCCGATGTTCGCTTCTCACCAAATGACATCTTTGCCCTTCTTCCGAAAGAAGCTTCCACATTCAGCATAGGCAAGAAACGGTTCGATGAGCTTGTTAGGGAAAGCTTGAAAGGTCACAGGGATCTGAGTCCGCAAACCATTGGCATGGACATCGTTTCCAGTATAGAGGGTTTTGAGCCGGGGACCCTCACAATTCCTGAAACCGGTTTTATCCTGCTCAAGTACCTGTAAACTATCCTTCGGCTTTTACCCTCCACACCGTTCAGCAGGAGGTTGCATGAAAGACCGATAAAAGAACTTGACGTTCAAAGATAATATTAATAAAATAGATGTGCACGAACTTAGGGCTTATAGTTTTATGCTTGGAGAGTCGCGCTGTCGACTCTTTTTTTATTGCATTTACATAAAACTGTACCTTACATTTATATAAGCCTTTATTTTACTTATGGATGCAAGAAAGAGTATATTACTAGAGGAACTTAAGAAAATCACCCAACCCCTCAATATCAGGGTAATAGAGCTTGCAACCTGGAGAGGGAAAAGCGGTCTTAACATCAGGGTGGTTGTTGATAAGGAGGGGGGAATAACCCTGAATGATTGTGAAGAAATTACCCGGCTGTACAATGACAGGCTGACGATACTGAAGCCGATGGAGTATAACAACTATAATCTGCAGGTGTCATCTCCGGGTATACAGAGGGTTTTTAAGGATAAGGAGGAGTACAATCTCTTCAAATTGCGCAAGGTAAGGATAATCCTGAAAGAACCTCTCAACGATGCCTTCAGGGATACCGTAATAAAGGGAGTGCTGGAAGGAATGCAGGATGAGACTGTAATGCTTTCGATGGGAGGGAAGAGGGTAACCATACCGATTCACAAGATCAGTAAAACAAGATTAGATAGTTGATGGAGGATTTATGGCAAACGAGTTAGGAGATGCGGTAAAGCAGCTCGTTTCAGATAAAGGTATCTCAGAAGATCTGATTCTCAAAACAATTGAGATGGCTCTTCTTGCGGCATACAAAAAGAAGTTTGGAACAACTGCTAATGCTGAAACTTACATCGATGAGGAGAACAGCATCGTCAAGATATACTCGAAGAAGGAAATTGTGGAAGATGTGCAGGACCCTGTTTTTCAGATAAGCCTTCAGGAGGCAAAAACTCTCCACTCCGGAGCTGAGCTGGGAGATGAGCTCCTCATCGAGGTAAAACCCGAGGATTTTGGCAGAATCGCCGCCCAGACCGCTAAACAGGTTGTCAGGCAGAGGCTTAAGGAAATTGAGAAGGATGTTGTGTACAGTGAGTTCAAACAACGTGAAGGTGAGATGATTGTTGGTTACTTCCAGAGGGAGAGGGGAGGAAATATTTACGTCAATCTCGGGAAAGCCGAAGGCGTAATGCCGAAGAGCCAGCAGTCACCCCGTGAGCACTACTCAGTTGGCGACAGGATAAAGGCCCTGCTCCTGGAGGTGCGGAAGGGAACTAAGGGTCCTCAGATCATTCTGTCCAGAAGCCATCCGAGTTTCGTAAAAAAGACTTTCGAGCTCGAGATACCGGAGCTTGCCGACGGTACAATCGTCATCAAGAACATCGTCCGTGATCCTGGATACAGAACAAAGGTTGCAGTCCATTCGCCGCGGGACGAGGTGGATCCGGTAGGTGCCTGTATCGGTCTGAGGGGAATACGAATACAGGCCATTGTTGGGGAGCTGGAGGGTGAAAAGATCGATATCGTCAAATGGGACCAGAATGTAAGGAAGTACGTTACCAATGCGATGAATCCGGTCAAGATCAGCAAAATGCTCGTTACCGATGAGGAGAGGAGTGAGGCGCTGATTGTTGTTCCTGACTCTCAGCTTTCGATGGCTATCGGGCGGGCTGGGCAGAATATTCGTCTTGTGTCAAAACTTGTGGGATTGAAACTCGATGTCATGCCCGAGAAGGAGTTCGAAGCCTCGGAGTATGCTGAGTACGCCAGGAGGGCGGCCGATGAATTGTTTAGAGTCGAGGAGGAGGCTGAAGTGGTTACCCTCAGTGACATCCCGGGTATTAATCCTAAAACACTCGAGCTTTTGACCAATTCAGGGTTGACGAAAATCGAGGACATCATTGATAAAAGGGTTGAGAATCTCATGGAGATTGAGGGGATGACAGAGGAAATGGCGCAGAAGTTCCTTGAGACGATCTCTGAAAATATTGAGGTAGTGGAAGAGGAGGTTGTAAAGGCAGAAGAGGATACAGGTGAGGGAGAAAAACTGGAAGAGGAGAACTATGAATGCCCGAACTGTGGTGAAAAGATATCAGAGGATATGAGCAAGTGTCCGAGCTGTGGTGTTGAACTCGTCTTCAAAGAAGAGGAAGAAGAGTAAGGAGAGCATTATTAACTGTTGAGCTTATTACGATGAGGTAGTAAATGAAAATTCAAGAGTTAGCTAAAAATCACGAGCTCACCACGAAAGAGGTTCTTTATATACTACATTCTCTCGGTATTCCTAACAAGAAATCCGTAAGTAAGCTCAATAGGGAGGAACTGGATAAATTTAATCATTACGTTGAAGAGAATCTCACAAAGCGTCCGGAAGTTGCTCTCATAAAGAAAAAGGACAGGGAAGAGCCAGAAGAGCATAAGAAGATAGTCATCAAGAAGAAGAAGGTCATTATTTTAAAGAAGCTGCACAAGGTGGAGGAGAAAAGGGAGGAGCCTGTTGTAGAAGCTGCGGTTGCAGTAAAAGAGCGAAAAGGCGCTGTAGAGCGTAAGAGGGGCAAAGGGGTCAGAGCAGGGGCAGCGGTTAAGCCGGAGGAGGAGAAACCCGCAGAGGAGAAGAAGTCGCACTTCAAGCTGAAGGAGAAGAAACCTGAAAAGCCGAAAGAACTGGCAAAGGAAGCCCAGAAGAAGTTTGTTAAGAAAAAGTACAACTACAGGAGGTATCTGAGGGAGGAAGTAGAAGAGCAGGAACATCTGGATAAGCTGCTTCAGTATAAGAAAAAGACGACCCATGCGGTGATTGCAAGCCCGATTCCAAGGGAGATTGAGATCCTTGAAACCATAACAGTGGGCGAGCTTGCCAGAAAGATGAATCTGAAGGCGAGCGAGCTTATAGCGAAGTTAATCACCCTCGGTGTTATGGCCCGCATCACCGATCAGATTGACTCCGAAACTGCGACCCTCGTTGCTGCCGAATATAGATGCAATACCAGGGTTATATCACTGTACGATGAAACGGTCATAGCAGAGGAAGAGGATAAGCCTGAGGACCTCCTCCCCAGACCGCCGGTCGTAACAGTCATGGGACATGTGGATCACGGCAAGACGAAGCTCCTCGATGCTATCAGGAACACAAATGTTGTTGATACGGAAACAGGCGGGATCACCCAGCATATAGGGGCATATAAGGTCTCGATTAAGGACAGGCAGATCATATTTATCGACACGCCGGGTCATGAGGCCTTTACGATGATGCGGGCGAGGGGAGCCAGGGTTACCGATGTGGTTGTGCTTGTCGTAGCTACTGACGATGGTGTAATGCCCCAGACCATTGAAGCTATAGACCATGCTAAAGAAGCGGGGGTGCCTCTCATTGTCGCACTGAATAAGATCGATCTCAAAGGCGTCAATCCGGAAAAGG
>CAZPCG010000101.1:0-6907 GCA_964584875.1 uncultured Spirochaetota bacterium | reverse complement strand
CGTGCAGAGAAGCTCCGAGGCCACTTCGGGGCTCCGTTCATGCTCTCTATCGATGATTATGGAGTAGATGAGCTCCGCCCCGTATGATGAAAGCTCCTCCCTGTGTCCCTGTTTCAGTTCACCAAGGCAAACCCCGCAGAGACGTTCTCCAGGGTCCGCCTTCAAATGACGCGCCTTTGTTAAAAGCTCGAGGGAAACAGGATGTATCCCATCACCTCTCCTCTCCACAAAAACCCAGATATCTCCCAAGATATCTCCCAAGATATCTCCCAAAATATCTCGATGAAGCATAACCGTACCTCAAAACCCCTTGCGCCTGAGTATCTCCAGTAGCTGTTTTGCAGTCTCCTCGGCGCCACCCGCAAGGAAGCGGACCTTCGCATGCCTCCTGGGTGAAAACACCTTCCTGACACGGGTGGGCGATCCTTCAAGACCGCACAGGCTGTGCTCAGCATCGATGTCGCTGAATCCGAGCCTGCAAACCCCAAGCTCGAAGGAGCGGAGGACTCCCTTGAGCGTCGGCATACGCAGGCGTCTTTTTGCCTTAACAACGGTCAGTACTGCGGGAAGCTGTACCTCCACAACTTCCCTGCCGCTGTCCATCATCCTCTCAACGACCACACTAACACCATCGACCTTTACAACATCCTCAACGAAGGTCACAACCGGCAGCTCAAGCTTGCCTGCCACCTCCGGGCCAACCTGCGCCGTGTCGCCATCAATGGCCTGCTTTCCGAAAAGAATGAGGTCGAAGGCTCCGATTCTCCGTATTGCCCTGCTCAGGATGTAGGACGTGGCAAGGGTATCTGACCCGGCAAAGTATCTATGGGTAAGGAGATAGGCGCTGTCAGCGCCGAGGGTAAGGGCATCGTGAAGGATGCTCTCTGAATCAGGTATGCCCATCGTCAGGACGGTAACGGACCCGCCTGCCGCTTCCCTTATTTCCAGGGCGAGTTCGAGGGCGCTTTCATCAAAGGGATTCGTGATGCTGGGAACACCTTTTCTTATCAGGGTGCCCCTCTCTGGATCGATTCTCACCTTCTGGGTATCGGGCACCTGCTTCATGCAAACGAGGAGCTTCACCTGCTTCCTTCTCCCCTATTTTGAGTACCGCTGCTCCAGGGCCGTAAGCTTCTTCAACCTGCGCTGGTGCCGCTCCTCGGCCGTGAACTCTGCCAGAAGAAATGCCCTGGTTAACTCCTTGGCAAGCTCAATCCCTATGACCCGGGCACCGAGCACAAGTACGTTTACATTGTCGTGCTCAACGCACTGGTGGGCCGAATAGGTGTCGTGGCAGAGACCTGCCCGGAGGCCCGGTATCTTATTTGCAGCCACCGAGGCGCCAACCCCGCTTCCGCATATGAATATGCCGCGATCAGCCCTGTTCTCTACAAGAACCTTACCCAGGGCCTCTGCAATGTCAGGGTAGTCCACGGGTTGGGTGCTGTCAGTGCCGACATCGACGATATCATAACCCTGGCTGATGAGGAAAGTGGCAAGCTCCTTTTTCAGGTTGAATCCGGCATGATCCGAACCAATAACGATTCTCATCTGTCCTCCTGGTTAATGCCCTGAAATAATTTCTATCATAATAAAATACTGATTTTTAAACAAACAGACCATTCCAGCGTACAAAACCCCCACTCATCCTGATCTGAAGAGTGAGCCTCTGTAATGGGCAACAATGTCATCGTTCACGTGAGCTTTTACGACATCCAGGTTGGCGAACACCTTCCTGAAAGCTTCAATGTACTGCTCCATGAGCTCCCTCCCATTGGGGGGGTGGATGCCACAAATCACGGTGTAGCGTCTGCAGAGGTCGAGGGCGTTGGGGTAGTCCTCACCCCGATACACAACCTTCTCCCCCTCCCTGCTGAATTTCCACGGATATCCGCTTGCCGAATACCCCTTCTTTGTCTGGAAGAGGTCCTGGGCGGGCACCGGCATGGTCTGCCACTGCCCCACCTGCACACCCTCTTTGAAAAGCGCCTTCTCGCAGGCAACCCTGAAGTCAGCGGGAGACATCTCCACACCCGCCTCCTCCGGATAAAACTCGACCACGTACATCCAGTACACGTGCCTGCACCCATCGGGAACATGCGGCGTCCTCACCCCCGGAATCTTTCCAAGGTGCCGGGTGAGATGCTCACAGTTCTTTATGCGCAGGTCGTTGTATAGGTCCAGCCGCTTTAGCTGGGCTAGTGCAAGGGCGGCGGGAAGCTCCAGGTTCCGGTACTGGTACCCCAGAATAGATGCGTTGTACTTCCTCAGCTTCGTCTCATCGTCTATCTCATCCCCGAACATCCTGAGCATTTTGGCCCGCATGTAGTAGGTGTCATCATCCATGACGAGCAGGCCGCCTTCGCCACCACTGAGGTTTTTTGAGCTGTTCAGGCTGAAGGCCGCTAGCTCGCCAAAACCCCCGACCTTCTTTCCCCTGTACTCTGCCCCATGGGCCTGGCATGCATCCTCTAAAATGAAAAGATTGTGCTCACGGGCAATCGCCATGACCCTGTCCATGTCGGCTGCAAGCCCGTGGAGATGGACGGGTATTATGGCCTTCGTCCTCTCTGTTATCTTTTCCTCAATAAGGTCCGGGTCGACCGTATAGGTTCGCCTGTCAATGTCCACGAAAATGGGAATACCGCCAGCGTGCAGGACGCATGATGCGGAGGCAAGAAAGGTGTACGCAGGCACGATGACCTCATCACCGGGTCCAACGTTCAGGGCTGCAAGCGCCATGTGGAGCGCTGCCGTGCCGCTGTTCGTGGTCAGGCAGTACTTTCGCCCGCAGTAGCGGCTCCATTCCTTTTCAAGGGCCAGTACCTCGGGCGCCTCTCCGCCGCACAGGTAGCCGTTTTCGAAGACACGCAATACTGCTTCCTTATCCCGTGAGTCAAGTATGGGCCACGGCCTGATCAACCCAGGCTCCACTGCGGGCTTCCCGCCCTCGATTGCAAGCACCTCACCCATGGTTTTTCCTCCTCCCTTATTGGATGACTTCATCGAATAGTATGGTAATGAAAAAATCTCCATTTTGCAAAGCAAAGTTTGAGCTGTCCCCATTTTTTTATTGCTATGTAAACGCTTCTATATTTATTTTTATGGTTAGATATCGTGAATGGGATGTTAAGATGGCAATTCTCTACCACAGCACTAACAATCCCCTGGAAAAGGTGGGCTTCAGGGAGGCAATCCTCAACGGCATGGCGTCAAGCTACGGTCTCTACATGATGGAGCGTGAGCACCTGCCAAGGCTTTCTGCCGTTGAGATCCGGGACATGGAGCGAAAAAGCTATGCGCAGATCGCCCACACCGTAATGTGCCCCTTCGTGACGCCGGACATTGAAGAGGAGGATTTTGAAGCCCTCCTTGAGGATGCGTACGATGAGGCGATTATTCCTGTGGAGATTGAGCGGGTTACAGGCTCAACCCACCTCATGTGGCTGTCAAAAGGTCCCACCTACTCCTTCAAGGATTACGCCGCCCGCTTTTTCGGCAAGGTATTGAACCACTTTCTCGGCAGGGACAATCTGAAAAGGATTGTCGTCGTTGCCACGAGCGGTGATACGGGAGGGGCTGTCGCACATGCGCTCCTCGGGCTTGAAAACGTTGCAAACATCGTCTTTTTCCCGAAAGGCTCCATCAGCGAAGAACAGCGGAGGCAGATGACGACCCTCGGGAACAACATCTACGCCTTTGCCGTTAACGCTGACTTCGATGTCTGCCAGGAGCTTGCAAAGAGCCTCCTGGGTGACCGGCGTTTCGCCCAGGAGTGCTTCTCAGACCCGGATATATTCACCTCGGCAAACTCCATAAGCCTGGGAAGGCTGCTCCCCCAGGCCGTGTATCCCTTCTTCGCCTATTCCCGTATATGCGGAAACTCTGAAAGCATCATCACAAGCATCCCCTCGGGAAACTTCGGGGACATGATGGGGACGGTAATCGCAAAGGAGATGGGGCTCCCGGTTGAGAAGATCGTCATCGGGGTAAACGAAAACCGGGTGTTTCCGGAATTCCTTGAAACCGGAAAGTACAGGGTACGGCCATCGGTATGGTCCCCATCAACGGCAATGATCGTATCCCATCCAAGCAACCTCGCAAGGCTTGTCGAATTCTACGGCGGTCACATGTTCGATGAGAGAGACAGCAGCACGGGCAGGGTCATCAGGCCCGGTGTCATCGACCGAATGCCCGACCTCGATCTCATCCACAGGGACATCTTCTCTGCGAGCGTCAGCAACGAGGAGCACTATGAAGTAATCCGCTCCACTTACGAGAGGTTCGGCGTCATACTCGACCCACACGGTGCGGTCGGCTGGAAGGCTCTGGAGCTCTTTACAGGCGGAAGGCACAAAAGACCCGCGGTGGTCTATGAAACTGCTGACCCCGGAAAATTCCCCGAGGACATCCGCAGGGCAATCGGGGTCTCCCCCGATATACCTGGGGGGATTAAAATCCAGGCTAACCTCCCCGAGAGGGTCTACGAGATAGACAGCCACCCCTCCATCGATGATGCGGGGACAAAACGGATGGATGTGGCCCAGTACAGCGAGGTCGAGGAGAAGATTCGGGAACTTTTCAGGGGAGGTTTCGGGCGATAAGACCCCCCCCGGAGGGGTACAGGGTGGCAAAGGAAAAGGTTGATATTCTCGTTATCGGTACAGGAATTGCGGGATGCACTGCTGCCATTGCAGCAGCGGAAAGCGTAAAGCGGGTCTTCCTCCTGACGAAGATGCAGGACCCGATGGAATCAAACACCCGCTATGCCCAGGGGGGCATTGCGGTTATCGGGGAAGACGACTCAAAAGAGCTCCTCTACCGTGACATCATCAACGCCGGAGACGGCATATCGAATCCCGCCGCTGTGAAGATCGTCGTTAACGAGGGACCCCGCCTGGTCCAGGAGTTTCTCATCGGTGAACTTGGAGTGAAGTTTGCAAGGAAGGAGGACGGCTCCTTCGACCATACCAAGGAGGCGGCGCACTCCAGGAAAAGGATCCTCCACCACTACGACATGACAGGACTGGAGATCGAGCGCAAGCTCCTCGAAAAAATTAAAACCGTTGACAACATCACCCTCCTCAATGATTACACCGCTATTGACCTGATTACTACCCACCACAACTCGATCAACCCCCTTCTGAAGTACAGAAAGGACCTCTGCCTCGGCGCCTATGCGCTGAACAATCGGACGGGAGAGGTTTTTACCCTGCTTGCCGATGCGACAATAATCGCTACAGGAGGCATCGGAAGGCTTTACCAGTATACGACAAATCCTGGCTGCGCCACAGGTGATGGCATATCCATGGCCTTCAGGGCCGGGGCTGAAGTTACAAACATGGAGTACGTACAGTTCCACCCCACCGTGCTCTTCACCGAAGAGGGGAGCGGTTTTCTCATCTCAGAGGCGGTGCGGGGCGAAGGGGGGAAGCTGCTCAACGTTTACAACGAGGAGTTCATGAAGCAGTACTCGCAACAATGGGGAGACCTTGCGCCGAGGGACGAGGTTACGAGGGCCATTTACAGTGAAATGGCGAGGACTGAAAGCTCTCACGTCTACCTCGATATTGCTCACCATCACAGGGACGGTATCAGAATACAGGAGCGATTCCCCGGCATCTACGAGGAGTGCTCGAAACATAAGATCAATATCGAAGAAGAGCCCATTCCGGTTGTCCCTGCAGAGCACTACTTCTGCGGCGGCATCCTCATAGGGGACTGCGGGGAAACGACGCTCCCCGGTCTTTACGCCGTTGGTGAATGCGCCTGTTCTGGTGCCCATGGAGCGAACAGGCTTGCTTCCGTATCTCTCCTGGAGGGACTCGTATACGGGTGGAGAGCCGGGAAGAAGGCATGCCAGTCCCTGCCGAAAAAGGAATACTTCGCTGATATTGTCGACTGGATCCATCCAAAAACGATCCAGAGCCCGAACAACGATCCCCTCCTCACACTCCAGGACTGGAACAACCTTCGCACCACCATGTGGAACTACGTCGGTATCATCAGGACTGAAACACGTCTTGTCAGGGCGGTCTCTGACCTCCGCAACCTTCATACGAGAATCTCTGATTACTACCGGTACACTGCCCTGACAAAGTCAAAAATCGAGCTGCGAAACGGAATAACTGTCGCAAACGTCATCGCGCAGTTTGCCCGCAGGAACACGCAAAAAATCGGTAGCCACTATATAAAAGAAGAATAAATCCTCTCATCCCACCGGCACAACGATATATCCCACACGTCCACTCCTTGAGTCCCGCAGAAGGAGCATAACCTCACCCGACTTCACCGCCCGGGCTACCTTCTCATTGAAATCCCCTGAGTCGTTTATCGTTTCATTGCCGACCCTGAAGATGATATCTCCGACTTCAAGGCCCGATCGTTCAGCAGGACTGCCAGGTTTTACTTCGGTGATGATGACGCCTGTGGCATTCCTGAGACCGCTACGGCGCGCTATCTCCGGCGTCACCTTCTCGACGGTCAGGCCCAGGAGCTCATTGCCTCCCCGGGCCATCGCCAGTCCCTCAACCTTCTCAAGGTCTCCTATTTTGATCGTAAACTCGATCTCCTTCCTCTCCCTGAGCGCAACAATCTTCACCTGTGCCCCTGGAGCTGTCTGAGCAACCATGTTCCTGAGCATGGAGACGCTGTCCACCTTCTTCCCATCGTAGGAGATGATGACGTCCCCCTGCTGCATCCCGGCTTTGGCAGCGGGACCCTCGTCGAACACATCTGCAACTATCACCCCCTTGAAACTCCTGTCCAGTTTCAGGCTCTTCGCCATGTCAGTGGTTATGTCCTGGATCTGGACACCCAGATAGCCCCTGGTCACCTTGCCTGTCTTGATGAGAGAGTCCGAGATGGCCTTCGCCATGTTAGAGGGAATAGCAAACCCCAGACCCTC
>CAZPCG010000100.1:0-6967 GCA_964584875.1 uncultured Spirochaetota bacterium | reverse complement strand
TTCAACGAGATGGAGGAGCAGACGATGGAGCTCATGAAGGAGCAGAACATTCCAGAGGAGAGGATAGTGTTCGCCCGCTACGCCGATATGCGGTACCTCGGGCAGGAGCACACGGTGAAGGTCCCCATCCCATTCAAGAATATCGAGGCCGGGGATATCCCCCTGATAAATGAGAAGTTTCACGGCCTGCACGAGCAGGCCTACACCTTCCGGCTGGAATCTCCCGTGGAGCTTGTGAATTACCACCTGACAGCCTTTGGTGTGGTGGATAAACCAGAGCTTATAAAGCTGAAAGGGGATGACTTTTCCCTTTCGTCTGCAATGAAGGCTGAGCGGAGGGTTAACTTCGATGAGCTTGGGTTCCACATCTGTCCCATTTATGAGAGAGAACTCCTGCCGGTTGGCCAGGTAATCGAGGGACCGCTGGTCATAGAGGAGCCTGCATCCACCACCGTGGTTTTTCCAGACCAGAGGGTCACAAGGAACGAGTACGGGTTCCTGGAGATTGAGAACATGCACTGAAGTGCATCTGTACCGCAGTCAAATCCTGCCTGAAGGAGGAGCAGCAATGACGGGGAAGGGAGTCGATCCATTTACCCTTGAGATTATCAAGGAAGGGTTGCTTGCAATCGGGGATGAGATGTTCGTCACAATGCAGCGAACAAGCATGAGCACCATCATCTATGAAGTGCTCGACTATGCAACCGGGCTGACGGATGCAAGGGGGCGTCTCATAACCCAGGGGAACGGGGTAACCCTTTTCCTCGGAACCCTCGATTTTGGAGTGCGGAGCGTTCTGAAGAAGTTCGGCGAAGGGGGGTTGAAACCCGGGGATATCATCATCACCAACGATCCCTATGAAGGCGGTGGAACCCATCTGTCTGACGTCTCCCTCATCATGCCAATTTTCTATAATGAAAAGATCGTTGCCTTTGCGGCAAACAAGGGGCACTGGACCGAGGTTGGAGGGATGGCCGCAGGGAGCTGGACCACAAACTCGAAGGAGATATACCAGGAAGGGCTGCAGTTTCCCTGCATCAAGATATTCCACGAGGGAAAGCCAAATCAGAGCCTCATAGACCTCATACGGGCCAACGTCCGTACCCCCGACATGTCCATAGGCGATATGTACGCGCAGGCCGCCTCCCTCCGTATAGCAGAGAGGCGGTTTCAGGAGCTGTGCCGAAAGCATGGAGTGGAGAACGTGCTTGCAGGGGTGGAAACACTGATGGAGCACAGCGAGCATCTCATCCTCCAGGAGATCGAAAAGCTGCCGAAAGGGGTTTACGAAGCGGTCGACTACATCGATGACGATGGGATCGGGAACGGCCCCTTCGAGGTGAGGGTGAAGGTTATCGTTGAAAAGGACACCGTGACCTGCGATTTCACAGGCACCCATCCCCAGGTGCCGGGCCCTGTTAACTCGGCAAGAACCGGGCTTTTCTCGGCAGCCAGGGCGGTGCTCATGTCTCTCACCGACCCATCCATTCCTGCAAATGAGGGCTGCTTCAGACCTCTGAAGATAATCTGCCCGGACAGGACGATCTTCACCTGTGAAAAGCCGGCTGCAGTTTCAACCTACTGGGAGACGATGATGTATGCCGCAGACCTGATCTGGCGTGCAATGGCTCCCCACATGCCTAAAAAGCTTCCGGCGGGGCATTTCCTGAGCGTGTGCGGCGTGGTCCTTGCGGGGATTCATCCCGATACCGGTGAGCTCTTCATCCTGGTGGAGCCACAGGCAGGCGGATGGGGCGCTGGTGCAGACAAGGATGGGGAAAACGGGCTAGTCTGCGTTGGCGATGGGGAGACCTATATCATCCCCATAGAGGTGTGCGAGACCCGTTACGGCGTGCTCGTCGACCGCTACGGGTATGACATTACCGAAGGAGGAGAGGGAAGGTTCAGGGGCGGCCGGGGGCTTGTTAGAGACTACAGGATCACGGCAGAGGAAGCGTGGTACACCGGCACCTTCGGGAGGTTCAAGTTCCTCCCCTGGGGGATGAACGATGGAAGAAACGGCTCGAGGAACTATACAAAGATGATCTTCAAAGACAGCCGCAAGCCCGTGGTTTTCGGGAAAACGGCTCAGTTCCACATGAAGAGGGGTGATGTAGCACGCCTTGTAACCGCCACAGGCGGAGGATATGGATATCCCCTTGAAAGACCAGTGGAAATGGTGATCCATGACTTGAAAAATGGTTACATTACCCCACAGATAGCGGAAAAATGGTACGGGGTAACCGTGAACCCCAAAACCTTCGAGGTGGTCAAAACTTCACCGGAACGGCAAAAGAGATAAGAAAGAGGAGGCGGGATATGAAAATTCTCTGGATCAATCCAATAGGCTCTGATGCCTTCGACCTCACCATTGGACAACTGCTGAAGAAGGCGTGCAGAACTGGCACATCCCTGGATGTTGTCTCTCTACCCCCAGACCGCCCGAAGCACCTGGAGTACCATGCCTACGAGGGTCTTGTTGTCGGGGACATTGTCAACATTACCTACTCAATGTCTGATAAGTATGACGGCATAGTCATAGGGTGCTTTTACGACGTGGGCCTCCGGGAGGCGCGTGAGGTATCACAGCGGGCCGTTGTAACGGCGCCCTGTCAGGCTTCGGCGGTGTTTGCCTCTCATCTCGGGAACTCCTTCTCTGTACTCGTGGGGAGGAGAAAATGGATACCCAGGATGAAGGAAAATATTCACACCTACGGTTACTCAAGCAGGCTTGCGTCCATGAGGCCCCTCGAAATGGGGGTGTATGACTTCCAGGCAGACAAGGAGAAGACAGCCCGCACCATGATGGAGCAGGGCAGGAAGGCGATCGAAGAAGACGGGGCCGAGGTGCTCATTCTTGGATGCACAATCGAGTTCGGATTCCACGAGAAGATGCAACAAAACCTCGGGGTGCCTGTGATCGATGCCGTGCTTGCACCCTTCAAGCTCGCCGAACTACTTGCAGAGACAGCCGAAAGGTTCCACTGGTACCCGAGCAGGAGGTGGGGAAGCGAGGCTCCGCCGCAAAAAGAGGTGGATGAAATGGGCCTATTTATAAACCCCAGCTTCACAGGGAATCTCCTGCGCGACGGCAGCATAAGTTTGTGAGAAAATGCGATTAACGGGCTTTGCAAATGACACCCGGTCACTTTACAGCCAGCATAATACAGGATCAACTGATCGCGGCTTGTGAGGAGATATACGGGGTTGAGCATGATATCGCTAACCTTTCTCCCCCATTTTTCTCTTGACAGCCCGAACAAACTGGTGTAGCCTTTTTTGCGGATGTTACGAAGGTAGCTGATTTTCAACAACATTATACTGTATCGAAAGGAGGAGGGTATGAGAAAAGTATGCTTTATATGTATTTTGCTTTTAATGCTCCCGGCGCTCATTCTATTGGCTGCCGGAGAGAAGGCGGCTGAAAAGCCAGCACCCCCAAAAGAGGTCAGGCGTGAGCTCAGAGCCACAGAAGCCTGGCCAACCTACATTGATCCGGCGGTGGGGTCCGACTTCTCAAGCTCATCGTCGTTCGTCAACCTCTACGATTCACTCGTCTACCCGACACCCACAGGAGATGTCATTCCCCATCTTGCCGAGCGATGGGAGGCGTCAAAGGACGGTATGACCTGGACCTTCTACCTCCGCAAGGGGGTGAAGTTTCACGACGGTTCCGAGCTGACGGCAGAAGATGTGGCGTTCAGCATGGACAGGATCATGGCCATCGGTGAGGGCTACGGGTACCTGTTTGCAGGCAGGATAAAGAAAACTGAGGCTGTTGATAAGTACACAGTCAGGTTCCACATGACAGGCCCCTACGGCCCATTCCTCACCACCCTTGTGCGGCTCTACATCCTCAACAAGAATCAGGTGATGGCAAATGCAAAACCCGTTGGTCCATACGGAAAGTTCGGGGATTACGGGAAGGAGTGGCTTCTCACAAACGACGCAGGTTCGGGGGCTTACAAGGTGAAGGAGATGCGGCTTGAGGAGTACCTCCTCATGGAGAAATTCGACGGTTACTGGGGAGAGTTTAAGCCCAACGCTCCGGATTTAGCAAAGCTTATTGGAACCACCGAACCAGTAACGATCCGCACGATGATGGCACGCAGAGAGCTTGAGATCTCCGACCAGTGGCAAACGGTTGAGGCGCTGAGATCCCTCGATGCAATTGAGGGTGTGGACATTGCCACGATGTACCTTGGAACTATGTTCTACTACATGATCCACACAAAGAAGCCCCCTACCGATGATGCAAACTTTAGAAAAGCAATGGCATGGGCAATGGATTACAAAACCGTCAGGGAAAAGCTCTTCCCCGGCGCCCGTGAGGCACGAGGTCCTATCCCCGTCGGATTCCCAGGTCATTTGCCTGAGTTTACCAGGTATGAACGAAACCTGGATAAAGCACGGGAGCATCTGAGACTATCAAAGTACTACAATAAGCTCGACCAGTACCCGGTAGAGCTCCACTGGATCGCCGAGGTACCCGATGAGGAGAAGGTTGCCCTGCTCTTCATGTCCAATATGGCTGATATCGGGATCAAGGTGAACATTGTGAAGGTTCCGTGGCTCGGTGTAGTAGAGGAGATGACAAACATCGATACAAGCCCCAACATCGTAACAGTGTTCGTTGCCCCCCACTACGCTGAGGCTGGTTCATTGCTTGAATCACGCTACCACTCAAGATCTGCAGCGACCTGGGAGCAGAACGAATGGCTGCTTGATCCCGAGATAGATGGGATGATCGAGAAGGCGATCAGCACCATCGACAGGGAGGCACGTTTCAAGCTCTATCGTGACATACAGAAGAAGATCGATGAGATCTGCCCATCCCTCTACATGTTCGAGCAGGCACAGAAGCATGCCTACCAGGCATACTACATCGAGTGGCCAGCAATAAAAAAAGAGAATAAGATCCCTGTGATGGGGTACGATTTTGATGGCCGGTTTATACAGGTGTTTCCCGAAAAAAAGAAGTAGCGGGTCGACATGCGATTTCTGAAGTATTTTATACGACGACTTCTCCACTCTATATTTGTGCTTCTGGGGCTGTCCGTGCTGGTGTTCGTTATAGCCCGGGTAATACCGGGTGACCCGGCACGGATGGCACTGGGGCCACGGGCTCCAGAATCTGTGGTGCAAAAGTTCAGGGAAGAGCTTCACCTCGACAAACCCATCTACGTTCAGTACTACTACTGGATTAAAGGTGCCATTCGAGGTGACTTCGGGAGGTCCCTGTTCACCAAACGGAGCGTAACAAGGGACATAAGAGAGTTTTTTCCGGCAACCCTTGAGCTCATGCTTTTCACCGGCATCGTGATGTCGTTGTTCGGGATATTTCTGGGCGTTATATCCGCACGTTACTCCAACAGGTGGCCGGACAACGTTGTTCGTGTTATTTCATACATGGGTGTATGTACCCCCGCTTTTGTTTTTGCCATCCTTTTCTTGCTTTTGTTCGGGTACGTTCTGAACATCCTCCCGACAATCGGGAGGTTGAGCCCCTACATATCACCACCACCGGTCAGAACAGGTTTGATCACAGTTGACAGCCTCATCGCCGGGAACTTTACCGCCTTCTTCGACGGGCTCAAGCACCTCATCATGCCTGGTATTGCGCTTGCCCTGGGGCCAATGGCACAGGAGGCAAGGATTACCCGCTCGAGCATGACCGACAACCTCCAGAGGGACTTCATTGCCCTGGAGCGCTCACAGGCAATTCCAGAAAGAAGGATAATGGCCAGGTACCTCATGCGTATATCGATCATCCCGACGGTATCGGTACTGGGACTTGATTTTGCTTCCCAGCTCGGGTGGGCATTCCTAGTCGAGCTGATCTTCAACTGGCCAGGGCTTTCTCGCTATGGAATAAACGTAATGCTCAATAAAGATTTGAATGCCATAGTTGCCGTGATCATGGTGATAGGTCTTATGTTCCTCGTGGTCAACATCATAGTCGATGTGATCGTTGCTACCCTCGACCCTCGAATCAGGCTAGGTGCCGAGAGGAGCAGGTAGGATGAACGGGACTCAAATCTCAGCACTCTCACGAACCCTTGAAAAGCTAAGGAAGAGCTGGTACAAGTTCTCGAAGAATACCCTCTCCATAGTGGGGGCTACCATAGTTTTGATTGTAATATGTCTTGCCGTGTTCGCGCCGTTCGTTGCCCCCTATCCGAAACATGCCGGCAGCTTCGTCAACTTCGAGGAGGCAACCCAGCCCCCAAGCACCAGATATCTCTTCGGCACCGACGTTTTCGGAAGGGACATCATGAGCAGGGTCTTCTTCGGCTACCGGTTTTCTCTCATCATGGGAGTCGTGGTGATATCAATTGCAGCCCCTATCGGCATCAGCCTGGGCCTTATCGCCGGGTACATGAAAGGCACATGGGTCGATACGGTCATCATGAGGCTAACCGACATCTTTGTGGCAGTCCCCCCCCTTGTTCTTGCCCTTGCGGTTTGTTCGATCCTTACCCCAAGCGTTTTCAATGCCATGATGGCTGTGACGCTCATGTGGTGGCCATGGTACTGCAGGATGGTTTATGGAATTGCATCATCCATAAAGAATGAGTTCTTCGTCCAGGCAGCCGAAGTAACAGGCTCTGGAAAACCTCACATCATATTCAGAGAGATTCTCCCCAACTGTTACGGTCCGATCTTTACCAAGATCAGCCTCGACTTCGGATGGGTTATACTGATTGGTTCAGCGCTGAGCTTCGTAGGGCTTGGAGCTCAGCCCCCTACCCCTGACCTCGGTACAATGGTCGCAGACGGGGGGAGATACATGCCGGATCAGTGGTGGATGGCAGTTTTCCCTGCCTTTGCCATCATGTTAGTTGTTTTCGGCTTCAACATACTCGGTGATGGAATACGGGATATGCTTGAGGTGGAGGAGCTCTAATGGCAGTGAGGCTTCTCGATATAAGGGACATGCACGTGAGCTTTAATGTTTACGGGGGAA
>CAZPCG010000099.1:0-7017 GCA_964584875.1 uncultured Spirochaetota bacterium | reverse complement strand
AAGGGCGACCACATCCATATATCCGTGATGGCCACAGCAGCCAGGGCAGTTTTAGGGTTTGCAAGCCAGGCAAAGTCCCCGAGCCCCAGCATGTAGTTGATGATCCCCCATCCAGGGTTGTACAGGAGCTTCCAGAACATACCAACAATTGACATGGACATCATCATCGGCAGAAGGATGAGCGTTGTAACAAGCCCCTTCGCCTTGAAGCCCCTGTTGAGCATGAGGGCCACACCGAATCCCACGAAAAACTCCCCCAGGACAGCCATTATGGCGTACCGGGCCGTGATTGCGAAATACTTCCATATCTCTATGTCCGATAGAACATCCCGGTAGTTTTTCCCACCTATCCAGTTCGGATTTATCCCCGGTATCCGCGGTTTAACAGCGCTGTAATCTGCAAAGCTCAGCCCCAGAGACCAGATGAGGGGAAAGATATTGATGCATATAAGAAGGACAATGGTTGGGAGGATGAACATCCGCTTGATCGCAATGTCGCTTAACCCCCTCTGCCTGATTGTCACCTCTCGTGAGCTTATATCACTCATCTTCACCTTCCCGGTATTAATAGTTTTTCATACGATTAATGCAAAACTAATATAAAAGCATTTTCTATTTTTACATGTCATTGCCACACCCCGATTTCAATCGGGGCGTGGCAATCTCACAATTGATCATGCAAGCTGTCATGTACTCATTTTCCTGATAACCCTTAATAATATGCAGGTTTAAAAACTACACGAGGGAGGGGATGTGGCCCTTCCCTCGTGCGATTCACAGCATCACTTGTAGTAGCCCGCCTTCTCGAAGATTTCTTCCCACTCTCTTGCAATCCCGTCCATCGCCGCCTTTGCTGTAACGTTTCCTTCGACGACAAACTCATGAGTGCGCCTCTGCATAACTTCAAGCAACTCTGCGTATTCCGGGACTGCCCAGAAATCCTTCACCATCTGCATGGTCTCCATGAAGGAGCGGTTGTACGGCGTCGCATTGAGGAACTTCTCAGACTTCAGTGTTGCAAGGTCGCAGGTATAGCCGCCAAGCTCACCCCACTTTTCCTGGTTCTCGGGCTTCACGAACCACTCAAGCCAAGCAAAGGCAGCATCCTGCTTCTTGGAGTAGGTTATGATCGATGCACCCTGCCCTCCGAGAGCTGAAACCCTCGCCTTCGGCCCTTTCGGCATTGCGAAGAACCCCATTGCACTGGCGTACTTGTTCATCTCGGGGTTCACCAGGGCAGGGAAGAAGGCGTAGTAATTCATCGACATAGCAGCAAGGCCCTCAGTGATCGCCATATTGTTCTCAGGGAAGAAGGCATTACCCCAGTCAGGCGGGCAGAACTTGTACAATTCCCTGTAGAACTCAAGCGATGCGATGCCCTCCGGGCTGTTGAGAATGCCGTTGACCCTATAGGTCTTGTAATCGCCGAGATCGGCTCCCCACGCCCAGAGAACGTTCTCAACGCCCATGGTAATTGCATCGTAATCCTTCTGGGTGTATATGGCCACCCCATAGAAGTTCTGCCTTGGCCTGTAGAAGAACTCTGCAATGTCCCTCAGCTGTGCCCAGGTATCAGGGATACCGAGCTCATAGCCGTACTTCGCCTTGAAAGCTGCCTTCTCCTTTGAATCCTCGAAGAGGTCTTTTCTGTACGACCAGCCGCAGGCATCACCCTCCACGGGTACTGCCCAGTACTTGCCGCTCCCCTTAGGGTACTCGGCATAGGCGGTGATGGTCGCAGCTGCCATAGACTTGTCAACGCCGCGCTCCTTTATCCACTTGGTAAGCTCAACGTAGTGTCCCTGGGTTGCCCCGCTTCCAAGCCACTGGGAGTCGCCAACCACGAGGTCATAGGCATCACCGCGTGCGGCAAACTCGTTGAACGTCTTGACCTGAAAATCGGACCAGGGCGTTGTCTCAACCCTTGCAACGTTCCCCGTTTGCTGCGTGTAGATATTGCACAGCTCCTGCAGGTAGTTTGCGGGGTCCCACTCAGCCCAGAAGATCGTGATTGGAGGCAATGCCTTGGCCTTCGGGGCTGCCTTCTCCTTTCCACCCCCTGCAATGAAGACAAGCGATGAAGCAAGAATCAGCACAAAAACCAGCACAAAACAGATACTAAACTTTTTTGACCTTTTCATAACGAAACCCCCTTTAATTAAAAGAGTTTTAAACTAACTGGATAAACCGGATGAAACCGGTTTATACGCAAATATATCTCCCTTTCATCGACCCCACAGCAACAAATAATCATGTTATCAAAATTTTATTGCCCTGTCAATTAAAGAATGTGAGCATTCCAGACACGGTCAGGAGCTATAGTCTATGCAATCCCGTTGCACCAGCGGTATGCAAACAGCGCGTATGTCTTGCTACATGCAGCAAGCTCTTCGATGGGAACATACTCATCCGGACCGTGGATGGACATATTCAGACCGCCCGGCCCGATGAGCACCGATGGTATACCCTTTTCCTGGAAGAAAGTCCCATCACTGACAAACCGTGATGCTGAAAATACAGGCCTTGTGCCCAGGACCTCCTCATGGGTAGACCCGAGCAGCTTAACTCCCTCGTGATCGAGAGAGGTTTTGAATGGCTTCCAGTGCTGAAGCGTGGGATAGACAAATTCGGGAGGGTTTTCCTTCAACCAGTCGTCAGTCTCTGAAAGGCTCAGCACCCGTCTTTTGATCTCCATTGCAACATCCTCTTCCTTCAGCCAGTTAGGGTACCAAACAACGTAGGTAATCGAGGCGTACCCAGGGACGGCTCCAAGATACTCACCCGCCTTCATCAATGATGGTGTAGTGCCGACAATATTTGGCCTCCCCTTCGAATCCGGGCAATCTACCTTCTCCACCCTGTCAAACCCCCACTCAACCAGCCGGTCGTAAACAAAGCTCTGCACCTCGGTCTCTTTCCCGGTGCCGGGAATGCCCTCATTCTCAGAGGGGAAGCCGATGAGCACCTTGAGGAGGTCTACAAGCTCATCCCTTCTTTTTTCAACTTCTTCAACTATCTTCTCCTCGGTTAAGGAGATTTGAACCCCCTTATGCACCACACCGCTTCTAATGTCATTGCGAGCCCCGATTTCAATCGGGGCGTATGCTGGCAAACCGGTACCAGTATCCGCATGTCGCCTACTTCAGCGCACCGTAGGTAAGCCCGCGGACGAAGTATTTCTGCACGACAAGCGCGAGAACAATGATCGGAATTGTTCCAGCTGACCCATAGGCTGACATATCTTCCCAGTGTATGCCCTTTACTCCCAGGAATGTTGTCACCAGTACCGGATACGTCTGTGCTTTTGCCCTGGTCAGCACCAGCGCGAACAGGAACTCGTTCCAGGAGAACAGAAAGCAAAAGATTGCTGTAGTGGCAATGCCCGGGAGTGCGAGGGGCATTACCACACGCCAAAGGGCGCCCAGCCTGCCGCACCCGTCGATCATCGAGCATTCATCTATCTCCCTTGGAATATCGTTGAAGAAGCCTCGCATCATCCACATAGCGAAAGGCAGGTTGAAAACGAGGTAAGCTATTGTAAGTGAGAGGTGCTTATCAATAAGGCCTAAAAATGAGAATATTCTGAAAATCGGCACCACTGTTGCCGCAGGTGGAAACATTCTTGTTGATAGGGCCCAGAACGCAATGTTCTCCTTCCCCTTGAAGTCAAACCGCGAGAAGGCATAAGCGGCGATCGAGCCGAACATAAGGGCCAGAGCAGTACTCGATGATGCTACTATAATGCTGTTCCGTATTCCGTTCCACCCGCTAAGCTCCCCCGGCGTAGGGAAAAATATCTTGTTGTAGTTTCGCAGGGTAGGGTTCTTCGGGAACCAGACAGGCTTGCTCGCTATTATCTCAACCCTGGTTTTGAAAGAATTGTTGATGATCCAGAACACAGGGACAAGTGTGCAAGCGAGGATCATCAGTACCAAGATGTAGAATAGTACTCTTCTGAGTCTTTTCATTGCCTTTGAAAGGATCACGAATATCACCTCTCCGCACGGGATAAAAATTTCAGCAGAAAAGTCGTGATTAGAATTATGATCAGGAGAAAGAGCCACGAGATAGATGAGGCAACACCGATATCGAAATGCTTGAACGCCTTATAGTATACGAACATGCTTGTAGTTTCAGTTGAGAGTCCAGGCCCCCCTTCTGTGATGACGAATATGGTGTCAAAGAGCTTAAAAGCATCAATGAGCCTGATGAGGATGGCTACAAGTATAATTGGCTGGAGTAGTGGAATGGTGATTCTCCAGAACATCTGCCATGAGCTCGCCCCTTCAATGGCCGCCGCCTCGAACGGGTCTCGTGGAAGAGACATCATACCTGCCAATAGTATTAAAAACATCAGCGGCGTCCATTCCCAGATATCTATGAAGATCATGACAAGCAGTGCCAGGGTAGGCTTTGCTACCCAGGGCACACCCTTCCCGAGCTTCAGTGTGCGGATAACGTAGTTTATGAAACCGTAAGACTCATGTAGCAATAGCCTCCATATCATCCCTATGACAACCGGGACGATGAGTGTAGGTATTATAAATAGAATAGTAATGAGGCGTCTCCCCGTAAACTCCCTGTTGATAAGGGCTGCGAGCAGAAGCCCCAGGAAGAACTCTAAAGTGACAGCAAGAGAGACCATGATCATAGTGTTAGATAGGGTCTTCCAGAAACGGGGCGTTACCAGCATGTCCCGGTAGTTCCTGAGACCGATGAACTCCCCTCCTGAACCGGGCCTTGCGAGGTTCAGAGGCGTCATGCTCATGCCTATCGAGTAGATTAGGGGGAAGATTGTAATCCCCAGAATTATGATGATCGAGGGGGCAACCATAAAATAGGGGGTGCCTCTTTTACGGAACAGCTGCATGAACGGTTTACTTACAGTTACCGACGATCCTGACATTATTTTTTCCGTCCCTGATTAAAAAAATCTCCTCCTCCCGCACACGATGCAACAGAAAGCATGAATTTACCGCTAGCCCTCCGATATGAAAATCCACCATCGTTATCGGGAAATTCAACAGGGTGGTATCCGGACGGGAAAATACATTCCCGTCCGGATACCAGTTTACTCCAGTAAAAGTACAGATAAGTCCTCAGTCTACACTCATTCCCGCCTTCTCACGTTCATAGATACCCCTGTATGCGCTCCTCTGCTTCTCAAATCCCCTGCGCTCCGTGATCTTCTTCCACTCTGCACGTATCGCATCAAGCGCTGCCTGGGGTGACTTCTTTCCCACGAGGGCCTGTCCGATCTCGATGCCAACTACATCATAGTATTCGAACATGCCGGGTATCCGAAGGTCAGGCACACCATTCTTCACGCTCTCCTTCATGGCATCAAGCCAGGCAGGAGCATTAGGCGTTAGCTCGCGCCACTTCGGCATCGCTTCTGGCGCGAAATGCGACGCTCGCCATGGTTCGAGGCCGTTGTATGGAATCGCGAATATCTCGAGGCTTATCTTGGGAGATGATATGAAATGCAGGAACTCGTATGCTGCGTCCGGGTTTTTGGAATCAATCGATATGGCGGCACACCATCCCCATGCCTGCAGTGCCGGGCTGTTAAGCTTCCCCTTGATCATGATCCCCGGGGCTGGACCATAGAGGATTTTGTTCTGGACCTTGGAAGTCTCGAGAAACTCCCATGAAACCTCATTCCACTGCATAACCATCGCCGTAACGCCCCGCTCGAAAGCGTTATACATCTCCGTGTATCCCCAGTTGATCATATCAGGCGGGCCGTATTTCAGGAGACGGGCTAGCATATCGTAGGCTTTAGCGTTAGCCTCTGCGTTCGGCAGTGGTTCCATTGTATAGGGGTCGAAGTAAGTCCCTCCGTAGGAGTGAAGAAACTGCAAAAAGGTGAATGGTCCATGCAGTCTGGAGTACATCATCGAGTTTCCATACAGGTCGATTTCACCATCCCCGTTCGTGTCCCGGGTGAAGAACTCAGCGATGTCTGCCCACTGGTCCCAGGTAACAGGGATTTTCAGATCATAGCCGTACTTTTTCTTGAAAGCGGCCTTTTCCTTCGGGTCCTCGAAGAGGTCCTTTCGATAGTAACCCATGAAGACATCGCCGTCAAGGAGCAGTGCGTAATACTTACCGCCATACTCCATCAACCCCTTGAATGCCGGATATATGTCGTCGAGCCAGGGGTCTTTTCTAGCAAAGTAGGCATCCAGGGGAAGTATGAAGCCTCCCTCCGCAAAATCCGGCAGCCATCCATTGGCCATTTCATAGATATCAATTGCCCCTGAGCGAGATGTCGCCTCAAGCATCTCCTTCTCATATATATCTGAGAAGGGGTATTCAACGATGTTGACCTTAACCCCGGGGTTCTCCTGTTCAAAAAGAGGTGCCGCCTTGAGGAATGGGAGCTTATGAACACCGGACAGCACCGAGATGGTGAGGGTTACCGGCTTCGGTGCCACCTTTTTCTCCTCCGGGGGTGCCTCTTTCTTCTTCCCTGCTGTCATAAACAACAAAGAGGGAATAACCAGGAACAGAGCCGCAACCAGCATAACCTTTCTTTTGCTAAACATACCTGCTACCTCCTATAAAAGTTATGAATTTTTATCATACATCGAGCAAAAAAAGGCCCGATATATCTTACCGTATATTATACTTTTTTTCCGCCTCTGTAAATACTTTATCAAACAATTTTATTACCCTCTCAATTGTATCTCTTTCTATGTTCAGGGGTGGAATGAACTGCATCCGGTTGTGATAGTACCCACCCTTCTCGTAAAGCACGCCCTCTTCAAGAAGCCTGTCACGTATGAATGTCGATGCTTCCACGGCGGGCTCCTTCGTCTTCCTGTCCGTCACAAGCTCAAGCCCCGTATAAATGCCTTTGCAGTTGATATGCCCCACGATGGGGTGATTCTTCTCAAGCTCCTGGAGACCTGAGTAAAAATAGGAACCGGTTTCTTTGACCTTGCTCAGAAAATCTTCCGATGAGACGACATCCATGACATAATTTCCCCCTGCACATGCCAGCACATTCCC
>CAZPCG010000098.1:0-7188 GCA_964584875.1 uncultured Spirochaetota bacterium | reverse complement strand
CCTCCGAGAGGTTAGCCGAGGTCATGATGAGGAGCTCCGGACCCTCTGCCATGAGTATGTGATGCAGGGGCGTGTACGTGAGCATGATGCCGAGCCTCGAGGTGTCGGGCGCTATCTCTGTGGGGAGGTAGACTCCATCGGGGTTTTTCTCAAGGAGCACTATGGGCCTTGCATGGGAGAGGAGTAGCCGTTCCTCCTCACGGGTGAGAAGGCAGTACTTCTTTACTGTTTCGATGTCCCTTGCCATGAGGGCGAAGGGCTTTCCAGGCCTCCTCTTCCTCTCCCTCAGGTATCTCACCGGTTCAGGTCTATTTGCTATAACGGCAATGTGATACCCCCCAAGCCCCTTTACGGCAAGGACCCTGCCCTCCTCAAGGAGCTTGACCGCCTCTCTGAAGGGGTCACCCGGCACCTCCGAGCCATCAGGCAAGAGAAGCTTGAGCCTGGGGCCGCAGACGGGGCATGCGTTCGGCTGGGCATGGTAGCGGCGGTCAAGGGGGTCTGAATACTCCCCCAGGCAGTCGGGGCACATCTGAAAAATGCCCATTGTCGTGTTGTCTCTGTCATAGGGAACAGCGCGGATGATGGTAAGGCGTGGCCCGCAATCTGTGCAGTTTGTAAACGGGTAGCGGTAGCGCCGGTCGGAGGGGTCCAGAACCTCCTCCAGGCACTTCAGGCAGGTTGCAATATCCGGGGACAGGGGGGTTGAACCCTCACTCCCCCCGAGGCTTGCGAGTATGGTGAACTCTCTGAAGCCCCGGGGCCGGTGTAAACGTATGAAACTTTCGTGTATCTCTGCAAGAGCCGGAGGATTCAAAAGCAGGTCATGGTAGAAGGCCTCTACATTCTCCCTTGCGCCGTCTACCTTAATGAGCACACCGCTATCTGTGTTCTGTATTGTTCCGGTGAGATTAAAGCTGTGGGCCCTCCGGTATACGAGGGGTCTAAATCCAACTCCCTGAACTATTCCCCTGAAGCGAATTTCAGCACCGACTACTATAGGGCCTTTCATCTGCTAAAGCCTACCTTGCTGTCTTGTGCAGTAATCAAAGGTTATGAAAATGGGACTGATTCGTCGACGAGCCATTTTCATATCAATCTTTTGAGGGTCCAGTCGAGGAGCTCATCGAAACCGCTCCCGGTTACAGCCGAGACGGGGATGATGCCGGCATGGGGATTAACCTCTTGCATTCCCTTCCCGAAACGCTCCATGCTGAAGTTTGTGCCAGAAGCAAGATCCATCTTGTTAACAACCACGAGGTCAACTGATCGGTACATGGTTGGGTACTTCTCTGGCTTGTCATCGCCCTCCGTAACGCTTGCAACGATGATCCTCGCATTCTCCCCCAGGTCGAATCCTGAGGGGCATACAAGATTTCCAACGTTTTCTATGAAGAGGAGGGAAATGCCATCCAGCGAGATGGAGTCAAGCGCCGGGCGCACCATCGCTGCATCAAGGTGGCATGCGCTGCCAGTATTTATCTGTGCGGACTGTACACCGGTTTTTGCGATTCTCTCAGCATCCTTCGAGGTGGCAAGGTCACCCTCGATGACGGCGGCTTTCACATCCCCTGGGAGCATTGGGAGAAGCCTCTCCAAAACCGATGTTTTCCCTGAGCCTGGTGATCCCATGATGTTCAACGCCGCGATATGTCTTTCCATAAGCAGCTTTCGTATGTCCCTGGCAAGGAGATCGTTTGCCTTCAGGATGTCCGTCATGACGTTAATTTTCATAAACTCTCCCCTAATATAAAAGCGCTCAATCCACGCCTCAATCTCCCTCGAAGGAGATAACCTGAAGCTCGGTTCCTGACGAGGTTTCTATGTTAAGATGAGCTCCTTCCGTGATGGTATCACGTGAGAGGACTTCAAAGGCAAACCGAAGAGAATCGGGAAATACTCCTGAAAACTCCCCTATACGGAGGTTGATTTCGTACACCCTGTTTATCCCTTCGCCTGAGGCCCTTTTCTGAACGATGTCCAGAAGCGCGTCTGCTATCGATAATTCATGCATCAGCGGCCCCTGCTGCCCCGGGCAGCAGTCAAATGGAGCATCAATTGAACTGATATCTTTTGCAAACTCATCTTGCGATTTGCACCGCCAGGCATAACGTTGAGCATTACCTTATGATCTTCTATTAGTTCTGCTGGTAAATGACATTCTCTTACTAAGTACTTGACAACTGGATAAAAGTTTATTACTAGTTAGTCCTGAACAATACATTGTTAAATAATTGTTTAACATAAATAATAGCTTTTATCTCGAGCACTTCCTATAATTTCATTGTGTGGTCGAATTTAATAGCGGCGTTCAGACAGGTCAAGAAAAAGGGAACCTTCCTTTCCCACCTTTGTCAGACACTTATGCGGTTATTCCTGTTATGAGTAACTGCAAAATATACATCGCAACGGATGAATACGCAGGCGGAGGTAAAAGATGGCTCATGACAAAGTCGATGCCATTAAGGGGATCATAGAGGAATGCGGCCCAGACCGCACCAGATTGATGGACATTGCGCTTGCGGTGCAGGACCGCTTCGGGTGCATTTCAGAGGAGAGCATCGAGGAGATCGCACATTCCCTCGGGATACCGCTCATCGAAGTTCGCGACATGGTAAGCTTCTACTCCTTTTTTGAGCGAAGGAAGGTGGGAAAAAATATTGTCCGGTTGTGCAACTCGGTCGTTGAGCGGATGAAGGGAATGGAGCCTGTTGCTCGGGCTTTTGAGAAGAGCGCCGGCATCCCCTTTGGAAGCACTACCGCTGACGGCTCCATCACGCTTTCCTACACCCCGTGCATTGGCATGAGCGATCAGGCTCCCTCTGCTCTGATCAACGGCATACCGGTCACCAACATCCGTCCCGAAAATGTGCCGGGGATCGTGGAGGAGCTGAAAAGGGGCAAAAAGTACCGTACCGATACTCTAACCCTTTCATCGGTGCAGGTTGAAAACAACCTCATAAAAGCGGGACCGGTAATCTTCTCCCCGATGGAGAGGGGAAAGGCCATCCGCGCAGCGCTCAACATGACCCCCGATGAGGTAATCAACGCTATTAACCTCTCACGCCTGCGCGGCCGGGGAGGTGCAGGGTTTCCCACCGGAATGAAGTGGAGCTTCTGCAGGAAGGCACGGGGGGATGCTCACTACGTCATATGCAATGCCGATGAGGGAGAACCTGGAACCTTCAAAGACAGGGTCATCCTCACCGAAGCTCCCGACCTCGTTTTCGAGGGCATGACCATCGCAGGCTACGCCATCGGGGCAACTGAGGGATACCTCTACCTCAGGGGTGAATACCGCTACCTCCTCAATCACCTGGAGCAAGCCCTCGAGCGAAGGAGTCATCTCGGTTTACTGGGCCCTCACATCTGCGGAAAGGAGGGCTTCGACTTCGATATACGCATTCAACTGGGTGCAGGCGCCTATGTATGCGGGGAAGAGTCGGCCCTCATCGAGTCCCTTGAGGGAAAGCGCGGTGCGCCCCGCGACCGACCACCCTACCCTGTGACAAACGGATACATGCAGCAGCCGAGCTCAGTGAACAACGTGGAGACCTTCTGCTGTGCAACGCGGGTGCTTGACAGGGGGGCTGAATGGTTCACGAAACTCGGGACGAGGGACTCAACGGGAACGAAGCTGCTCAGCGTTTCAGGCGACTGCGAGCACCCTGGAGTGTACGAGGTAGAGTACGGCATTACAATCGATGCGCTGCTCGAACTGGTAGGTGCAGTTGATACGCAGGCTGTCCAGGTTGGAGGGCCATCGGGCACGACCGTCGCACCGAAAGACTTCGGGCGGAAGATCTGCTTCGAGGAGCTCCCTACGGGGGGCTCAGTCATGATCTTCGGGTCCGACCGTAATCTTCTGGATATTGTCTTCCAGTTTACCGACTTCTTCGTCGAAGAGTCCTGCGGCTGGTGTGCCCCCTGCAGGGTGGGAACAACCCTGCTTTTAAAGAAGCTTGATAAAATCATCGGAGGGAGGGGCTCAACCCTGGACATTGCAGAGCTTGAAACGCTCGGCAACACGGTAAGGCGAATGAGCCGCTGCGGCCTGGGGCAGACGGCTGCAAACCCCATCCTGGCGACCCTGAAGAACTTCCGCCACATCTACGATGCAAAAGTGGTTTCAACAGAGTACATACCTGCCTTCGACTTTGAGCGCGCGATCGCTGCAGGCATCGATATAGCAGGAAGAGAGCCTGTAATGGAGGAAGAGACATGAACGAGGAGAAGATCGTCATCATCATTGACGGCAGGGAAATCGAAGCCAAGCGAGGGCAGACGATCCTCGAGGCAGCCGACGGCGCCGGCATATACATCCCTCGCCTCTGCTATCACAGGGACCTTGTTCCTGCGGGGCACTGCAGGGTCTGCACGGTCGAGGTGAACGGGAAACCCGCAAATGCGTGCAATATGACGGCCGATGATGGGATGGTCATACGGCACGATGTTCCCGAGCTTAACGAGGAGCGCCGCAGCATCATCGAGATGCTCTTCGTTGAGGGGAATCACTTCTGCCCCTTCTGTGAAGTGAGTGGTGACTGCGAACTCCAGGCCCTGGCTTACCGCCTCGGGATGCTCACCCCCCTTTATCCGTACCAGTACAAGCAGATTGAAGTTGACGCATCACATCCGGATGTCTTTCTTGACCGAAACCGCTGTGTACTCTGTGGCAGGTGTGTGCGTGCATCGCGGGACATAGATGGAAAGAGCGTTTTTGGCTTTGAGAACCGGGGAATTTACAAGCGGATCACGATCAACGCCCGCAACAGCCTCTCAGAAACACAGCTCGCTGCAGCCGACAGGGCAGCCTCAATCTGTCCCACAGGAAGCATCGTCATAAAGCGGGTTGGGTACAAAAAGCCCTTTGGCAAAAGAACATTCGACAGGGAGCCGATCGGCTCGGACATAGAAAAAGTAAAAAAATAGAGTTGGGGTGGATGAAAATATTACTGTTTCCATTACAGTTTCAAGGATGGTAAAATGGGGAAACCAAAGATCGCAACGGCGCATCTGACGGGATGTTTTGGATGTCACATGTCGCTCCTTGACATCGATGAGCGAATAGTTGACCTCATTGAGCTTGTGGATTTTAACAAATCACCAATCGATGATATCAAAAGATTCACCGGGGAGGTCGACATCGGACTTATCGAAGGTGGATGCTCTTCACAGGAGAACGTGGAGGTTCTGCGCTCCTTCCGCAAGCACTGTAAAATCCTGGTTGCTGTGGGAGAGTGTGCCCTCACAGGAGGGGTACCTCACATGCGTAACATGGTCCCCCTCAGGGAGTGCATGGAGGAGGCTTACCTCAAGGGGCCCAGTGTTGTTGATGGAGTCATACCAAATGACCCTGATATACCCCTCCTTCTCGATAAGGTCTATCCTGTTCATGAAGTGGTTAAGGTCGACTACTTTCTTCCAGGCTGTCCTCCCCGCGCAGATGCATTCTGGGCAGCTATCACCGCCCTGCTTGAGGGGAAAGAACCCAGTCTACCATACGAGCTGATCAAATACGATTAACTGGATGGAGGGACGAAATGAGGGCTGCTGAAACCAAAATGAGAAAGATAGTCATCAACCCTGTTACGAGGATCGAAGGCCATGCCAAGGTCACCATCAGGCTCAGGGAGGACGGCACAGTTGACACTGCACGGATGCACATAGTGGAGTTCCGTGGATTCGAACGGTTCGTTCAGGGACGCCTGTACTGGGAGGCTCCTGTCATCGTGCAGCGCCTGTGCGGCATCTGTCCCGTGAGCCACCTCCTGTGCGCCTCCAAAGCAATGGATAAGGTTGTAGGCGCAGTCAAGCTCACCCCCACAGCGGAGAAGCTCAGGCGGCTTCTGCACTTCGGGCAGATTTACCAGTCCCACGCTCTGCACTTCTTCCACCTGAGCGCTCCAGACCTGCTTTTGGGTTTCGACGCCGACCCCGCAATAAGAAACGTGATCGGCCTTGCGAAGCAGAACAGGGAGCTTGTCGTTCAGGCAGTCAAGATGCGGAGGTATGGCCAGGAGGTGATAGAGGCCGTAGCAGGCAAGAAGATACACGGGAATGGGTCAATCCCGGGCGGGGTGAACAAGAACCTCTCGATCGAGGAGCGGGACAACCTTTTAGAGAACATAGATCAGATGATTGAGTGGGCTCAGGGGGGCCTCAACCTGTACAAGAAGCTCTACCGCGATGACCTGGGGAGGCTTGCAAAACTCGGCAGCTTTGAATCGAACTTTCTCAGCATCGTCCGGGATGACGGCGCACTTGAATTCTATGATGGAAAGCTCAGGGCAGAGGATCCCGACGGCAACCTCATCTTCGATAAGGTTGAGGAAAAGGACTACCTCAAGTACATCCGTGAAGGTGTACGCTCCTGGAGCTACATGAAGTTCCCGTTCATTCAATCCCTGGGGCAGCAGAAGGGATGGTACAGGGTGGGCCCGCTTGCGAGGCTCAACAACTGCGATTTCATCGATTCACCCAGGGCTGAGAAGGAGCGGCAGGAGTTCATGGAGCTCGGGGGTGGAAGGCCCGTCCACTCAACCATGGCATACCACTGGGCGCGTCTGATCGAAGCCGTTCACGCAGCAGAAAAAATAAAAGAGCTTTTGAACGATCCCGATCTCCAGGGCCAGGACCTCCTAACTTCTGGAAAGAGGAGAAACGAGGGCATAGCCATAATAGAAGCGCCGCGAGGAACCCTCTTCCACCACTACCAGGTCGGTAACGATGACAGGATCACCATGGCAAACCTGATCGTGTCAACCACGAGCAACAACCAGCCTATGAACGAATCGGTGCGGAGGGTGGCCGAAGAGTATCTTGCAGGAAAGGAAATCACCGAGCCACTCCTCAACACCATAGAGGTAGCAATAAGGGCATACGATCCATGCCTGAGCTGCGCCACACATGCAATCGGGCAGATGCCCCTGGGTGTAACGCTTGAAGACTGGCGGGGCAGGGTCATTGACTGCAGGGTGAGGGGTTGAGCGCGGGGAGAACACCGGTTCTGATATACGGATATGGAAACCCAGGCCGGCAGGACGATGGAATGGGTCCTGCTCTTGGAGCTGAAATACAGAGGCTTGGGTTACCCTTCGTGGATGTTGATGCAGGTTACCAGCTCAACATCGAGGATGCAGAGCTTATCAAAGCCTATGACCTGGTGATCTTTGTAGATACCACGGT
>CAZPCG010000097.1:0-7198 GCA_964584875.1 uncultured Spirochaetota bacterium | reverse complement strand
AGCTCAACAATTGGCTCAGGGTGCCTTGTCATGGGACGGGGGAGCGGGGTGCACGATCCCCTCGTTATCCGTGATGGTGAGACATGCAGGTTGTGAAAAGGGGTGAAATATTAATTTTAATGACAGCCTGGATCAAAGGCACAGCTTTTCCCTCAGCTTCACAAGCTCGTCGATGAAGTGGGTATACATGGCAGGGTCGAGTGACTGATTCCCGTCGCTCAGCGCTGCATCTGGCTGGAAGTGCACCTCGACCATCACGCCGTCTGCGCCCGCAACCATAGCAGCCTTGCTCATGGGGAGGACGAGGTTCCTGTCACCAGTTCCGTGGCTTGGGTCGACGAAGACCGGCAGGTGTGTTTTTTGTTTTAAGATGGGAACCGCCGAGAGGTCCAGGGTATTCCTCGTCGTGGTTTCAAAGGTTCTGATTCCCCTCTCGCAGAGGATCACCCTCTCGTTTCCCTGTTTCAGTATGTACTCTGCTGACAGCAAAAACTCCTTTAGTGTGGCGGATATGCCGCGCTTCAAAAGCACGGGGAGCCTGACCTTCCCGATTTCGCTCAGCAGCGTGAAGTTCTGCATGTTGCGGGCGCCGATCTGGAGGATGTCGACGTACCGGGCCACAAGCTCAACATCCGCAGGTGATACGACTTCGGATATGATATAGAGCCCGTAGGTCTCCCTTGCCTCCTTCAGGAGCTTCAAACCCTCCTCCCCGAGACCCTGAAAGCTGTAGGGAGACGTTCGGGGCTTGAAGGCGCCGCCCCGCAGTATCTTCACCCCCGACTCCTTGATGATGTTCGCTGTCTTGAAAAGCTGCTTGCGTCCTTCAACCGAGCAGGGCCCTGCTATGATGGTGAAGTTGCTGCCACCTATGGTTACAGGCTCCATGGCCTGATCTTCGAGGGTTATGGTGGTGTACTCCCCTTTTCTCTCCCTGCTGTACAACGGGAAGTGCGATTTGTCCTCTTTTTCCTCAACCCGTGCATACTCGACGCCCCTCACCCCCGTCCAGATTGGATAGCTTCCGAGGATCTTCAGGAAGTTCGTCTGCTCCTTAAGCTCATCCATTGCTTCTTTAATTATTTTGTCCCTTATATGCCCCTCAAAGTCGAGGTAGAAATAGTACCTCCAGGGCTCGGTTTTATGGGGACGTGATTCAAGCTTGGTCAGGTTGATCCCATAATCGTTAAATATCTTCAGCACCTTATAAAGGGCGCCGGGCTGATGCAGGGTTGTAAACACTATTGATGTTTTTGCGTTCTTGTGGTAGTCCTTTCCGCCCTTTCTTGCGATTATGATGAAGCGGGTCTGGTTGTTGGGGTAGTCCTCGAGCTTTTCCGCTATGATCTCAAGGTTGTAAAGCTGGGCTGCAAGCCTGCTTGCAATAGCGGCAGCGGCAGGGTCCTTCTCCCTGCTCACCTTCATAGCACTTCCCGCTGTGTCATAGACCGGGATGATCTCGCAGTTCTTCATGCTCTGGAGGAAGCTCGAGCACTGGGATAGGGCAGCCGGGTGGGAGTACACCCTGCGTACCTCCTCCACCGGCACCTTCCTGATGGCAAGCATGCAGTGAGAAATGGTGGTGATTACTTCCCCGACAATTGGAAGCTGGGACTCGAGGATGAGGTCATAGGTATGGGAAATGCTCCCGATCAGGGTATTCTCCAGAGGAAGCAGGCCGAAATCCGCCTCGCCCTTTTCAACGGCATGTACAACCTCCTCAAAGCTCTTCATGGGGAGAAACACTACCGATTTCCCCCAGTACTTTACCCCTGCTTCTTCGCTGTAGGAGCCTTCTTCCCCCTGTATTGCCGCCTTTGGCAATAACTCCATTTTTTAATCCATAGTCAGGAATTTTCCTTATCCGCTTCGTGATAAAATATACTAATTTATATTAGTGAATATGAAAAGAATTACAAAAAGAATTCCGGGTTTCCCGGGCAAGTGTCAGATAAGGCTCATGCCCAGAGCGGGAGCATTCACGCTGGTCGAGGTGCTCATTGCCCTCGTCATCCTCTCGGTTGCACTCCTGGCAATCCTCAAGGGGAGCGTGTACAATCTGCGGTCGGCAAAAGAATCTTCGGATCTAACGACTGCTGTAATCGCTGCGGAAGCAATCATCAAAGAGGAAATCGGAAAGGGTTACCCCTCTTCCGGAAGCGAGGAGGGTGTATTTGAGGAGGAGTATTTTAAGGGTTACAGGTGGAAGAAGAGCGTTGAGGTGCTTGAGCTTCCTTACATAGAGGAGCTGAAGCTCGTGACCGTCACAGTCGAGTGGGGAAAGACCGGAAGCTACACACTTCAAACCGTTCTCTCACGCTACTGAGTGGGGGCTTCCCTGTCGTGAATCGCTCTGCGGGGAAAAACAGGTGATGAGAATGAGAGGGGAGAAGCTTTCTTT
This sequence comes from uncultured Spirochaetota bacterium, assembly GCA_964584875.1. Lineage (GTDB taxonomy): Bacteria > Spirochaetota > B62-G9 > B62-G9 > DRHN01 > CAZPCG01. Next base: position 4,797 of record CAZPCG010000097.1, on the reverse strand, counting down.
GAGGTGCGGTCTGAAGAGAAAGCGAATAGCCCACCGCCTTCTAGAGGCATTCACCCTCGTTGAGCTGCTTGTAGCGATGTCAATCCTGTCCATCATTGCTGCAGTCTCATATACCTCCTTTGTCTCGGTCAGGAGAACAGCAGAAGCGAACCGGAGAAACGAGGAGAGGATGCGTGAGATACGAAACTTCCTCGAGCGTCTTGACTCAGAGCTTGCCTCTACGCTCTACGTGAGGCAGGATAAAGGCACACTGTTCTTTTCGCGGCGGTTTGAAATCGGCGGGGAAAAGGTAAACAATCTACTTTTCACTGCGATCGAGCCCCAGGAGTACTTTGAGGTCGGGAAGAGGGGGGAGGTTGTCCAGATCGCCTATGAGGTAACCCTCAGCGAGGGGACAGAGGAGCTTCTCACGGTAACGAAGAAGCTTCATTACTACACCCTGCCGCCGCGCGACTTTGATGAGCCCGTTGAGTATACGATCGGGGATGATTTTTCATCCTTTGTCCTCCGGTTCAGAGATGATGGGAGGTGGGTTGACAGCTGGGATACGGAGAAATTGAACAGACTACCCGACGGGGTTGAGCTTACCTTCTCACGGGGTGGAAAAACCTACAGAGAGTTCTTCAATGTTTTCATATCGGAAATGTAAGAGAACGCTTCCTGCCTTTGCCCTGATTTCTGTTCTCGTACTCGTCGCGATTCTCTCGACCGTTGCCCTTGAGTTCAGCCGGAGGAGCGGGATAGACCTCAGGATGGCAATCAACTTCGCAGATTCAAAGAAGGCGTAGAAATACGCCTTCGGGGGGTATAAAGCGGCTCTGGTTCTCTTGATGATGGACAAAAACGACTACGATGGGCCTGGAGATTACTGGTATGGGCCGCTCCCCCCCATCCCACTGGAGGATGGCACGATTGTTGTGGCAATCGAGGATGAAAAAGCCCGGTACAATATCACAGAGCTGGTAACCGATTACGGCATTGAGGATAAGCGGAGGAGGGCCATGCTCGAGAGGATATTTCAGATGCTGGAGATCGAGCCTGCAATTATCGATGGTATAACCGACTGGCAGGATTCTGATGATATTGAGCAGCCCCGGGGGGCTGAGCTACTGTACTACAATACCGAGCTACCTCCCTATGAGCCGCGTAATGCTCCAATCCTGACCCTCGGTGAGCTACTACTTGTCAAGGATGTCTCAAGGGACCTCTATTTCCTGCCGCCCTCCCTGCGTTCCCCCGCTGCATCTGAGGAGCTTCATCCCCTGAACCGTTATCTCACGGTCTATGGGGATGGGAGGGTCAACATTAATACGGCCGGGCTTCCAGTTCTTATAAGCCTCTCCCAGGATATGAATGAGAGGACTGCACAGGATATCATAAGCTACAGGGAACAGCAGGCGTTTAAAACGCCGGAAGACCTGAAGAATGTTGAATCAATTACCGATTTATTATATGATGAAGTTGCTTCTCTCATCACCGTGCGGAGCGATATCTTCCGGATTACGTCAACCGGGACATCAGGCGTTTTCATCCGCACGATAACAGCAGTGGTGTTGAGAGATAGCAGGGGAGTGAGGGTTGTCTACTTTAGCAGATCTCTTTAATATCAGGATTGGGGCCTCCAGAAGGGCGGTGTTCGTGGAGCGGCGTGGAAATTCCCTGAAAATACTCCTCTCCCCGGAGAAGCTTCCCCTCAAAGAAGTCATGGCGGTAAAAACCTATGCGGGGATGTCACTGGTGGATGCGCTCTCTGAGGAGAACGTGGTAAAGGAGAATGTGTACTACATACTCTCCCCCCGCAGCTACTACAAAAACAGGGTTGCTCTGCCCTTTCAGGACCGGCAGAAGATTGAGGGGATCTTGAAGTACGAGGTGAAGGATTCCCTACCCTTTACGGATACCGATTTCCTCACAGACTTTTACCAGGCGGGCGGCGACATACTCTCCTTCACGGTTGAAAAGGATATTGTGAGGGGTATTCTGGAGGAACTGGGGGAATACAGTGAAAATTTGAAGGCGATTGTGCCATACGACATGGCTCTCTACTATGGAATGACGGCGCTTGTGGATGATGAGACTTATGTCCTTCTCGATATTGCTCCTGATGCGGTGTATCTCCAGTGGGTTCAGGGTTTGAAGATCAGGGCAGGGGTTATGGTCGGAGAGGTGCCCGACAGCGCGGCTGGTATTAAGAGCTCCTCCTCCCATAAGGACTTTCGAGCCCGCCTTTTACAAGAGTTTCTCATGGTGTTCAAGATCTCCCGCTGCAAGATTGCCTATATCAATGTAGAGGCTGGATGTGAGCAAACCCAGCGCGTTGCAGAAGAGTTGCTTGATAAGATGGGGATTGATTATAATAACGTCCCTCATGAAAGATACGAGAGCTATCTGGGCAGAAACATCAGCTTTGATCCCGGTGGAGTGCTGCCCCTCTTTGGCGTTCTGCAGGGTATCAATAAACCCCCAGCAAGGCGGGTCAATCTCCTCAAGGAAGAGTTCAAGCCGAGGCTGAAGGGGTATGTAAGTGTCAAGGAGTTCACCATCGCCGGAATGCTGCTCCTCCTGCTTTTGGTACTGTCAACGGTGAGCCTTGCGGTGGATATTGGGTTTCGGAGAAACCAGGTCACCCTCCTCAGGGAAAAATCTGCCGAGCTGGGCCAGAGTGTATTCGGGGAGAGGTTTGTTGAGGATCGTAAGGCTCGGGAGTTTGTCACCGACTTTCAGGGAAAACTCAAGGCAATCGAAGAGAACACTGACCTTCGGTTCAGCGCAATCATGCTGCTGCGGGAGCTGGTGCTTTCCCTTCCAAAGGATGTTGTCATAGAGTATTCCGATATCGTCATCGAGAGGGAACACATCAAATTCTTCGGGAAGACCCGCACCTTTTCCGATATTGACAGGATAAGGCAGGGGCTCATGGGCTCGGACTATTTTAAAAATGTGAAGGTTTCTAACACAGGCACAACTGGCAGCACGCAGGGGTTTACGGTGACCTTCGTTTTCGACATCGATGTGGTGAGGAGGTAACCAGTAGATTATCATGAAAGGTCTATTGCGGAACCTATCAACGCGGGAGAAGGTGCTCATCGTTGGTGCGCTCTTTGCCCTCATCGTCTTTCTCATCTATCAGATCGTCTTCTCACCCCTGCTGAGAACAAGGGAGGAGCTCCAGAGCCAGAGGATACAGCTTGAGCATCAATTTTCCACGTTTAAGGTGCTTGCGGAGCATTATCTCACTGAGAAGAAGCACTACGAAACTGCCAGGAGTGAGCTTGAGGGCAAGAAATCGCTCTCTGTAATGACGTATTTGGAAAACGAATCCTCCAGTGCGGGGATACGGAATAATATAGAGTACATCAGGCCCGGGGGGAGCAAGACGGAGAAGGGGGTGATAAAAACCTCCATTGAATTAAAAATCGTTGCGATATCTGTCAGGGACCTTCTGCAGTTTTTAAGCAGTATAGAGAGGAACAGGAAAGGTTTGATTGTTTCCTATTTACGCCTCAAGCCCTTTTTCAAGGACAGGGAGAAAGTGGATGTTATCGTCGGGATCACCGATGTTACCGTTGAGTGAACTCATTCCTCAACGATAGATTCCCTGATAATCTGCCCGATCTCCCAGATATCACTGACAACGGTGACACCCGCTTCTGCGAGAAGTCTCTCCTTTTCCTGGGCATTTGTGGTATCTTCATCACGGTTGAAAAGGAAGGCGAGCATTGGTTTGGGGTACTTCGACTCCTCGATAAAGCGAGCTGCGTCCTCCTCAAGCCTGCCCTTAGTCTCACCTCCGATAACGATCACCTCGGTACTCTCGTCTTTTTCAAGTTCCTGGAGTATCTCCACGTATCCTGTTCCGATAATATCCTCTCCGCCGAGGCTGATGATGGCGCTCTCGCCGATCTCTTCCTTGAAGAGGCTCTGACATATCTTTTTTTCATTTCCCGCTGTTCTTGTGATGACTGCAACCTCGCCTTTCAGGACATATTCACTGGAGATTATTCCGGCCTTGCTCTCCCCGGGGATGATAATCCCTGCAGAACCAGGGCCGAGTAGGGTGGCGCCCCTTTCCTGGGCTCTGTTCTTTATCTTGATTGTCTCCGTAACGGGAAATCCCTGGGTGCAGATGATGATCGTTTTTACCCCGGTCTCAACTGCATCAATCGCCGCCTGCATGACGGCATTTTTAGGAACGAAGATAACAGAGACATCGATCTTATGGCGCCTCACAGCCTCGCTTACCTTGTCGTACACAGGAACACCCATGACTTCCTGGCCGTACTTGCCTGGACTTACACCGGCTACAACCTCCGACTTATATTCGAGCATCTGGGAGGTGTTCTTCCTCCCCTCATTGGTTGTTATGCCCTGGACGAGAATTCGCGTCTCCCTCTTTATTAGAACCGACATGCTATCCCTCACTCCCTTCCGGTGCATCCTTCATGCATGTGAGTCCGAACGAATGCAGGAAGAACGCCAGGCACAAGATGCACGTGATTGCTTTCTTTGATTCAGGTGAAGTGAATGCAAAAAGGGTTAGCGTTTACATTCGCCTCAACTTGCCAGCACAAAGCGGGTACAGAGAGTACAAACTGGTACGATCCTGCCCCAGTTCCACATAGTTTTATGGGTATTATAAGAATAAATTGCGAAATAATCAAATGGTTTTCTGTTTCAACAGGGGAAATCGCTATTGATTTTATATGCACAGGTGTTTTAGACTTAATTATGAAATCTAAAAAACTAAAAAATAATAAGCAAGGTAAATTTCAATCTCCCCCTCCCTCAAGGGAGGGG
>CAZPCG010000096.1:0-7253 GCA_964584875.1 uncultured Spirochaetota bacterium | reverse complement strand
GGCAGAACCTGTGCACCCCCGTTTCACCCTTCTGCTCCCGCTGCAGGCTCTTTCGCTGCTGCGATAGAGTAGGGGTGGGAAGAAGCAGGGTAAAATCGTAGTAGATACGAATTAACCGGATGAGTCTTTCTTTTCTACATCATTACCCTGAACATACCTGCCACCTTTACCCCCGAGCTTCATACGATGTAAGTATCACCCTCGATGCGTAGATCTTTTAAGACCCTTTTACAAAACCCCTCCTCATCCACGGCGAACAGCGGGGAAATCTCAAGCCTATGGATTGGAACCCCCTCCTCATCTCTCGGCACCTCGATGCCAGCTCTCTCAAACCAGCGCGCAAAAAGCATGAGCTGGTCCCTGAGCACAGTTTCAGGTGAGCTTTCACCCGACTTATTCTTAAGGGGGGAGAACTCTTCTTTACGGCCAGCCTCGAGGATGATCGAGTTGCCTGATTCCTTCAGTGCATCAAAAATAAAGGTCTCCATCTTGTATCCGTTCGGCCTGGAAGGAGAAATCATCCTCCCATCACAGTCGATATAGGGTATTGCCTTATGGGCAACATGGAAGGGCAAACGGAGACCTCCACTCCTCTTCCTCTCTGCAAACTTCCTGTTAATGAGGTGAATGGCAATGTTCCCTGCGCACAGTGTTGAAGTGTCTTTACCCTCCTCCACCCTCACCCTTTCGAGCTCAGAATACTCCACGATGGCTACTTTACCCCCCTCAAGCACAAAAACCCCGACCTTTTCACCCGGATGTTCTTTCATCAAGCATTTCGAAGACATCTCGCAGTGGTTAAGAACATGATAGCCGATGAAAACGGGGTCGAGAACCTTCACAAGAACGTTATCGACCTGAAAGTAGAATATCTCCTCTATGCCGAGCTTCTCAAGCCAGGCAAGGGCACCCGAATCAGCCAGCGCTGAGAAAGTTCCTCCATGACCGTCGGGGTTGAGAAAAACCCTGTGCCTCTCCCTGAGGAACAGCTTCCCCTCTTCATCGAGCGCCGGCAGCATTCCCTGCTCGATAAACCGCACGCAGTCAGTGTCGAGCCCGAAAAATCCATTGGACTTGAAAAAACGGATGGTCTGGTCCCTGTTTGTCTCGCTCACCATGATGAGCCAGGGTATTTTCACCCCGAACCGACGCTGAAAATGAACGATCTTCTCAGCATGGACCTGGAACAGGCTCTTCCTCTTAATGGGTGTGACGGGATAGCAGCCCTTGGGCTCGTCAAGCCCGAGCCGGGAGCTCTGACCGCCTGCTGCGGTAAAGACCGCAACCTTTGATCCAGCGATGAGAGATTCTCCTGCCTCAGCAGCTTCTGCTTCCCTGTCACGCTCACCGCCTGTTTTCGGCAGACATATAACCTCCGGGTGTCGTACTACACGAACCTCAGGCTCCCTCCCAAGCAGAAGGGTTTTCATCTCCTCCAGAAGGTTGAAATCTATCTTTCTCAGATCGGACATGAGGGAGTCTTTGCCCCTGTCATCAAGCTCATCCCAGAACCGCAAAAGCTGCTCCTGGCCATAGCCCTTTACCGTTTCGATGATTCTCTGCTCCTCCCGGTTCCGACCCTTCACTATCAACTCCTCTCAAGGGTAACAGGAAAATAAGACCATTGATTATTCAGGTCCTTCCTCGCAACGACAGCCTGGAATAGAGCTAATGTCTAGTTTCAAGAAAAATAGAACTCTAAATGTAAATTGTAATCATAGACCTGGCAGTGCCTGCGAACTTCGAATATTATGAACATGGATTATGAGAGGTTCATGACAATCAATAAGTTTATTTTGTTCCTAATTAGTTTCTGGTGAAAAATTATTACTATCTTATCATATAAACATCGCTATTAAAGTAACTATTTGTGATTTAATAAGTCAGAAACTAATTATTGAGCTGGTGTTATTGTACTTAATGCCTTAATTGGAATTGTTCACCAGCGACTAATGAAAACTCGAAGTTCGCTTAATATTTACTCGATATAAAATCGCATTAAGTACGCAAGGAAAATCCAACGCTCAGAGGGAGAGGACAAGCTTTTTGTATGCCTTCCCCCTCTCGAATTCATTCGAAAACATGCCGAACGATGCAAAACCTGGGGCAAGCAGTACCGTCTCTCCAGGCTCTGACACCCTGAAGGCGTGATGAACAGCGTCCGGGAGGTTGTCAAAGAGGGAGTATTCACTACCTAAGCCCTCCCTGATGAGTCTCTGTGTCCCTGTGCCTTCAAGAAGGATGAGGTTTTTAATCCGCTTTGTAATTACATCAAGAAATCCTCGAAGTTTCAACCCTTTATCCGATCCACCGGCAATCAGGGTGATCGGGCCCACGATGCTCACGATTCCGGAAACAGCTGCATCCGGGGTCGTTGCAGCAGAATCGTTGTAAAAGCGGACATTGTTCCTGCTCGTGACATATTCCAGCCTGTGCTCAAGCCCCCCAAACCCTCTCACCCCCGAATCAATCTCACCGGGTTCAAAGCCCATGGCACAGGCAGCAGCAATTGCGGCAAGCGCATTGTAGCGATTGTGGACACCCGGAAGTCGAATGCCATCGCTGCTCATTATCCTGTACTCTTCAGCATCCCTCCTGTACAAAATATCCCCATCTTTAATAAAAGCCCCTTCACCTCTGAATTCTCCCCCCATGCCAAAGCTCACTACCCTCACGCCTTCATGCCCTTGAACCAGGTCCGCTACTGCGTCTTCCCTGTTTATTACCAGGATGCCGCCTTCCTTCTGGTACCTGAAGATTACCGCCTTGTCCTCGAAGTACTCCTCCATGCTCTGATAGTAGTTCATGTGATCTTCCATGAAATTTGTGAACAGTGCAACCCGGGGGCTATAGGCTTTATCCCTTATTCCTCCAAGCTGGAAGCTTGACAGCTCCAGCACGATATGCGAGTCATGCTTCACTTCCTTCAGTATATCAAGGACAGAAACCGTGATGTTCCCTGCAATAAGCGCTTCGGGGTATCGGCTCATTAGTATGGCATGGATCAGCGCTGCCGTGGTGGATTTTCCCTTAGTCCCGGTCACCCCGACGATGTTGTCCGTGAGCGTTCGCGCTCGGTCCAGAAAAATTCCCACGTCAGTGTCGATCCGCACACCGAGCCTGCGGGCATACTCTAAGTAGGGGGAGTGGGGTGGAACGCCTGGATTTTTTATTATCAGGTCGGCGTTGCGAAAATCCTCGAAATCGTGCCTCCCGAGCACAAATCGGATCTTTTCCCTGTTCCTTAGTTTCTCAAGGCCCGACCCAAGCTCCTGTTCTGTTTTCAGGTCAGTAACAACAACCCTCTCACCCCTGGACGTAAAGTAGTTGGCTGCCCCTGCACCTCCTCCGTGGAGCCCAAGGCCCATGATGAGGACTGTTCGCTTTCTCACCATTCCACCCTGCTTCACCGATCGGGTTAAGACCCAATCTCACGAGATAAAAAACCCCCTTATGTCCTGATAAGGGGGATATTGCATTGCAAATCCAACCTCAAAAGCGTTTGTGTGATCTCATCTGCATTTTCCTCAGCTTTTTAAGTCTTCTTCTTTCAGCGGCTTTCTTTTTATTCTTACGCTGCTCTGCAGGCTTCTCGTAATACGCCCTCCTCTTCCATTCGCGGAGGATTCCGTCCCGTTCACACTCCCTCTTGAAGCGTTTAAGCGCCCTGTCTATGCTTTCGCCCTCTTCCACTTTGACTACCGCCACCCCTTTTCACCCCCTCGCGTGCCTCCAATTACATACAATAATAATACTATTTTAATAAAAATAAAATAAGTTTTGCTTATCGATGAACCTTCACCTCGCTCTTCTTCCTGTACTCCTCGGCCTTTCTGCTGATCCTGTTCCATGTACCGGTGATGCCCATCGCCTTTTTCGCCATCATCAACGTTTCCTTCCCTTCCTCCCTCATACGCATCGTCCCGCTAAATACGATCTCATCGACGAATCCCCGCTTCTCAGCGTGCATGGCCCTTCTATCCCTTATGGGGCCAAGGAATTCATTCAGGGCCGTGGCCAGTTTTTCCTTTACCTCCACGTCCCCCACCCTTCCCTTCCTGTATCTCTCCTTGAGCTCCTCCACCTCGGACTTGTTAGTATTGAAGGCATCGTGATAGATGAACACGGGGTTTCCCTCGACTCTGCCCGGAATATCGGCCCTAACCCGCTTTGGATCGGTGTACATACCGTACACCTTCCTGTTCACCGTCTTTTCGTCATCCGAAAGGAAGATTGTGTTGTCCAGTGATTTTGACATCTTGGTGCTTCCATCAGTTCCGACGAGTATGGGAACATCTCCTATCATCACTTCGGGTATTGGAAACACCTCACCGTAGTAGCTATTGAACCGCCTTGCAATCTCCCGGGTCACCTCCACGTGGGCCTCATTGTCCTTGCCCACAGGCACAAGATGTGCCCTCGGGAGCAGGATATCAGCAGCCTGCAGTACAGGGTAACCCAGCAAACCAAAAGGCATCTCCTTCAGGTGGGCATTCTGGGCCATATCTTTCAGGCTCGGCATCCTTGACAAGCGAGGCACGGTAACAAGCATTCCGAGCAAGAGGTTCAACTCATAAACCTCATGAACAGCCGATTGAAGGTAAACAACCGATTTTTGTGGGTCAATACCAACGGCAAGATAGTCCAGAACCATCTCCCGTACATTATCGACAATCTCATCTATGTACTCTTTTTCAGGCCTGGTTGTAAGCGTATGCAGGTCTGCAAGGAGAAAAAAGCATTCGTAGCGGTCCTGCAGCTTCACCCTGTTTGCGAGTGTTCCTACATAATGCCCCAGATGCATCTTACCTGTAGGTCTGTCTCCTGTCAGTATCCTCTGCTTCATGGGGTTTTATCCTGTCAAACCATTAATTTATCTGTCTTTCGTTAATAGATACAAAAACCTGCCGGATTTGACAAGGGGTAAGTTCACACACTGCACCCGCCCGTTTTGATAGAGAAACACCCTCTCTCAAATGGAGAGTATTCTCCGCCATTTTTTGGAATTTGAAGGATTTTCACACCTGCCAGACGAGGCAGTTCGGGGAAAGAGAAGACCTCAGCCCCGGATTAAACAGCTTTTACATGTATGGCCTGAGGACCTTTCGGACCCTGCCGGATTTCAAAAGAAACTCTTTGATCCTGCGTAAGTGTCCTGAATCCGTCCATCTCGATGTCTGAGTAATGAACGAAAACATCCTGTCCATCTTCCATACTGATGAACCCAAATCCCTTTTTCTCGTTAAACCACTTAACTTTTCCTTCAGCCACTCCTCAAAACTCCTAAAAATTAATAAGATGAATAAATCTAACCTGCCATGTATTGTTTGTCAACAATTTTTTCATACACTACCTCGCCCCCTATCCAGGTATGCAGTACCTCCACATCCTTCAGAGACCCTGTGCCTTCATGAAAGACGTCCCTCGAAAGATGGATGAAATCAGCACACTTTCCGACCTCGATGCTCCCTAACTCGTTCTCAAGTCCCACCGCCTTGGCGCCTCCCATGGTGCAGGCGTAAACCGCATCTTCAAGTGAGAGCTTTTCCCTTGGGAAGAACCTCAGTTCAGGCCCATCATCGAAATCTTTCCTCTCAACTGCGGCGTATATCCCGCTGAAGGGATTGACTGCTCCGGCAGGTGCATCTGAGGCAATGGAAAGCTTGGCGCCAGATTCGAGGAGGCTTCCCAGACGGTGCAGAAGCCTCGCATCAGCTCCCAGGTATTTAATGGCATTCTCCCTGTCAAAGGGTATATGCACCGGGTTTACCACCGCTATGACATCAAGCAGGGCAAATCGTCCGACATCCTCATCCCTCAGTGTCTGTGCATGCTCGATACGTCTCAGAAGCTTCGGAATTCCCTTATCCTTTCCGATTCTCTCAAAGGAATTGAGCGCCACTTCATTTGCCCTGTCTCCAATTGCGTGAACAGCGGTCCAGAGATAGGAACTGCAGGACCTCTTCAGGGATTCGTACAGCTCCTGTTCGTTCATCAAAAGTATGCCGCAGCTCTCCCCGCCACTGTAGGGGCGGTTCATGAACGCTGTGCGCGAGGAAAGAGAGCCGTCAATAATGAGCTTGCACCCTCCCATTTTGAGATATGCGTTTCCAAAGCCTGACTGCACCCCCATCATGCCTAGCCTGTATGCATCCCTGTCGCTGAACATCCCAACTGCCCTGAGCTTCAGACGCCCCCCCCTCCATACCTTCATGAGAGTGCGCAGCATGGGCTCCGGCTCATGGATCGAACAGTCGCAGAAACCCGTTATTCCGTGGGCAAGTAATCTTTGCATGCCCTTCTCAACTGCCGATACCACATTCTCCGCTGTCTCCTCAGGCTTTGCCCTCCTCACAAGCTCAACAGCCCGCTCCCTGAGCACCCCGGTCAGCTTCCCGTTTTTATCCTTTCCAATTGTACCGCCCAGAGGATTGGGCCTGAGCGCATCAATCCCCGATTCACGAAGGGCCGCTGAGTTGACCAGAACGGAATGCAGGTCCCTTCCGTGGAGGATGAGAGGGTTTACCGGTGAGACAGCATCAAGTTCATCCTTCGTCATTCCATCAATAATTGCTGCCGCAGCGCCTCCACCCACGACCCACTCATTCTCCTTCTTCCCTGACACTGCATCTTTTATTCTACTGAGAATCTCTTCCCTGGTGTGCAGGGAGGTAATATCAAGGTCGGTGAAGAGAAGCGAAAAGTCCTTCAGATGCAGGTGCGTATCGATGAAACCCGGCATCAGGCAGCCATGTGCAAGCTCGAAGCGCTCGGCACCGGCATAGCGCTTGAAGGCATCGGTCTTCTCTCCCGCAAACACAATTCTTGAGCCATCAACGACCACAGCCTCCTGTACGCTCCTAACCTGATCCATTGTGTAAACCGGCACGCCGTGAAATATCCGGATACCCATCTCCACACCCTTCCAGCAGGAGCAGCTCCTGCTGATTTTTACTCAAGTTATCAATCCATGCTTCGAAAATATAAAAGGCAAATGCTGGGTTTATAATAACTCGTTTTACTCCAGTAGTTCAAGCATTCAATTGAAGACAGTGGCTCTTTACCCTGCTCCCCGGTGAATTCATAAATGGGTCTGACTGACCGGATGCCTGCAGGGGTGATGAGGTACAATGAATGTAGCGAAACAGTCAAACTCTCCGGTTGCTCCGGGATCACGGATGCCGGCAGAGTCAACTTAATACGGTGATCACCGTCAGAGAAATTGCAAGGAGGACAGCCGGTGCAAAAGAAAG
>CAZPCG010000095.1:0-7271 GCA_964584875.1 uncultured Spirochaetota bacterium | reverse complement strand
TGGAACGTGTCGTAATAGCATACGAGCCGGTCTGGGCGATAGGCACCGGAAAAACAGCTACGCCTGAGGATGCTGATGGTGTTCAGCTTTTCATTCGGAATACGGTGGATGAGCTCTACAGTAGCGATATAGCCAGGAGCACCCTGATACTCTATGGCGGATCGGTGAAGCCCGAAAATATCGATGGGTTGATGAGTATGAAAAACGTCGATGGTGCTCTTGTTGGCGGTGCTTCGCTCAAAGCTGATGCTTTTACACGTATCGTTCGCTTCAAAACCCGGGGGCAATGATCGCGGGTGTATGCTCTTCGATCTGATTTGTTTTGGACAGAGGATGTAACAGGTAGTATATTATGGGTGTTTGGCGGTGCTGGCGGTGATATATAACATTTTCAAGAAAAATTTCCAGGCAAAAAGGGGCTGATAATATGATAGTTGCTTTAACAGCACTCTTTTTCATCGTCGCTCTCATCCTCATGATCATCATTCTCATTCAGCCGGGAGGCAGTGGAGGCCTGGGGTTTATCGGGGGCGGGAGCCAATCCGCCTTTGGCTCCAAGACAGGGAATGTCATCACGCGGCTTACAACGGTGCTTGCCGCCCTTTTCTTCATCGTGAGCTTCTTCCTCGGTTATCTCAATGCAAGGACTTCCAGGGTCGACACGAAGGAGCTCATGAAAATGAAGGAGGCTGCCCAGGAACTCCCCGTGGAGAGCTTTTCAGACAGGACCTATGGAGAAGATATCGGGGTAGACGTTTCAGATACCAACAGGTAGTTAATCGTCAGTCTGCTGGCAGTTTTGAGCTCCGTCTGTATTTCAATTCCCCATAGCGGGGTTTCAGAAGAAATCGCACTCATGTTCCTGTCACCTTGAAGTAAGGGGTGTCTGCCGGAGCGTCCCACAGTCTCTTTGTTTCTTCATCCGCCCTGCACAAAGTCAGTTGAAAACCGGCCATTTCCTGGGTCGTTATGTAGTTGCCGATCAGTGGCCTGTAAGGTTTCATATTCCGGGCTTTCAAAAACTCCTCGAGCCTGCCATACAGGATAAACATCTCCATGAGCGTCGTTCCGCCGCAGCCATTGATTATGACAAGCAGTTCGTCCCCGCCTTTGTATTCTCCATCGGCGATCAAACGTTCGGCCACAGTGTCAATGACTTCGTTTGCAGTCATTATTTTTGATGGCCCCTCAGGCCCGGGCTCACCGTGCTGCCCGGGTCCTATTATCATCTCATCCTCAGCAAGGTTAAAGAGGGGCTGGCCTGTGGTCGGTATAGTGCAGGGAGAGAGTGCCACTAGAATTGTTCGCGTATTCGAGTTTACCCGTTTCACCTTTTCCATGATGGTCTCCCTGTCTTCACCCTGCTCGGCAAGGGCGCCTGCAACTTTGAAGCTGAAGATCATGCCTGCCATCCCCCTTCTGTGCTCCTCCCGACCCTTGGGTGCGCTGGCAATGTCATCGTAGAGGAGGACGCTCTCCACGTCTATTCCATCATCCCTTGCCATGTCAAGCGCCATGTTGCCATTCAATACATCGCCCTCATGGTTTGCAATTAAGAGAAGCACGGGAGTGCGTCCGCTCATTTCCCAGGCAACTTTGATGGCCCTGTAGATCCGGTCCCCTCCAGCGCATGCAAAGATGTTGCCCGGGACTTCAACGTCATGCATCCCGTATCCCAGCATACCGTTCAGCCCTGGCTCGTGGCCAATTCCCTGCCCGAAAACAATCTGAACCTTTCCTCTTGGCTTTGGTTTTTTTCGAATGATAATGTCATCCTCGACAAGCTCCAGGTAGTTGCCGTAGGCCTTGACCAGCCCGATAGTGAGCTCTTTTGCGACATCCTGCGGATTGTTGATGAATTTTTTCATGGCCATTGATCTACTCCTTTCAAAGTAATTTAAGCTGACTGAAGGAGCCGCAGAAAAAAACAGGGAATATACCTTTAAATTCTATACCATTGCTGCAATGGCTTTGAGATTTTTCAGGCCTTGCACCGCCAGCTGCTCTCCGGATTCGGCAAACTTGCGCCAGATCGCGCAGAGTCGATTGAGCTCTTCGAAGCTCGGATCGAATGACTCGATAACCATGGGGCCGGTGAACCCGATTTTCTTCATTGCGTTGAAAAACTCTTTCCAGGGAACAAGCCCGGTCCCCGGAATGCCTCGATTGCTCTCACAGACATGAACGTACCCGAGGTATTCGGGACCGCATTTTTCCACTGCTTCTGTAAAGCTCGATTCCTCTCGTATCATGTGAAAGGAGTCGAGGTGAACCTTTACATTTCTGATTCCAACGTCCCTGCAGTACTGAACAGCATCCTCCGCAATATTCAGAAAATGTGTCTCAAATCGATTTACCGGCTCAACCGCTATTGTTAAGTTCCCGTTTTTCTTTGCATATTCAGCGACCTGGCGCATTGCATCAACGGACCATCTCCATTCATCTTCAGTTCGCGGCCTTCCCGTGAGATAGCCCCAGGCGGCATAGTTAACACCGCCAAGTATGGACGAGCCGAGTTCATAGTTAATGTCTACGAGCTGCTTAAGTGTCTCCGCGCCTTTTTTCCTGACCCTGGAGTCAGGCGAGATAAGGTTCGTGCCCTTGTTGAGAGTAGTCGTGGTGACAAGTTCTATCCCAGTTTTTCGGGCTTCCTTTTTTACATCCGATGTTGGAAAGGTCTCAGGATGTGCAATGGCAATGTCGAGGGTTTCAAAGCCCAGCTCTTTTGCCTTTGGAATGATCCAGAGGTCTTTCTTTGAAAAGTTTTCAGACCATATGAAAGAGTCAACACCGAATTTGAAGCGCATGGTTCTTCTCCTTATTCGAAATCATGGTTGACTACCTGAGGTTCACGTCACAGTATCCCGCTCATGGCATTATTCCGATGGATATGAGGTCATTCAGAACCCAATAGTATCCTTTCTGTTCTTTATCTGTCAAGACAAATGATAGGATCGTGAATATCAAAATGATAAAGGTACGAAGAAGAGCCCCTTCATTCTTTCCAGTAGCTGTGATTGTGCATGCCCGGGATCATGAGAGAAATGGTTACGCGAACATCAGAAGCTCCGGGTGGATGACGAGCAGCAGGCCCAGGGCGAGCATGACGGTACCACTGGACACTTTCAGCGCCTTTGCTGCTTTCGGCGAAAGCCTGAACCTCCCGAGAGTGAACGTGAACACGAGCAACACCCCAAGGAGCGGTAGGACGTATACCGCATTGTAGAGGACCATATAGATGTACTTTGTCAAGGGTGACAACTGCTGGAGCGAAAGTACCCTGGTGTAGATGGCCGGAAATCCCGCCGTACACCCGAACTCGGCAAGGTTGACAAAGAATGCCAGGGAGGCTGTACCGATAAGAAGCAATGGGGCATTTGAGCCCGAGATGATCTTCCTTATACGGTCGTAGATTCCAGGCCTCGCTCTTTCTGGAATCACGAGGGATGGACCTTTTCTGAACCAGAAGAGCTCCTTGATGTTGAGAATGCCCAGAACGCTCACGCCCATACCGAGGATCATGGTGGCGGTGTCCCGGAATCCGAGCAGGATGAAAAAGTTGAGCCAGGCTGTCATGAAGAGGAAGTAGAGCAGTGCGGAAAAGAATATGAAAATACCGCCCACCAGAGCCATCCTCCTTCGGCCCCCCGCGTTCACGAGGAGCCCGAGGAGCAGCATTAGCACCCAGAGGGCGCATGGGTTGATCCCGTCGAGGAGCCCCAATACAACGGTGAATATAGGTAAGGAGAGGGTACGGGGATCGACACTGCCGAAGAGGGGGAGGGATGCCGGCAACCGGGTGGAAGGTCTCTGTCTGAGCTCGAGCTCTATCATCGAGACGACATGTCTCTTCGCCCTGTTTCCCTCCTTAAACCCTATGATGTAGGATGTACCGAAGACGAAGACCGGTACCCCCGGTGTCTGTATCCCAAGCTCCCGGGCTAGCTCCATGAGGAGTGCCTGGTTCTCTCTGCTTTTTTCCACCTCGAGGGTTCGGAATTCGATTCCGGGATATCGCACCTTCAGCTCCGTCACAAAATCCCTGGCATCCTTGCATCGGGCGCAGGTATAGGAGTGGAAAAGGTAGAAGACCGGCTTTTCCTCTGATGAGACAATTTTCTCATCGAGAGCAACAACTGGAAAAGCCACCAGCATCATCAGGATATTCAAGAGTATGTAACTCTTTACGTTCATCGCTTCGCTCTCACCGGAAAGTTAAGCAGCCTGCCCCGTCTTTCGTGTGGTTAATTCCCTCCGGTGTTGTTAGTATCGCAGCAGTTTTTTGAGCTCTCCGGAATAGCGTTTCTTTGAGCCTGTTTCAAGCCTCTCGATCTCTTCG
Organism: uncultured Spirochaetota bacterium; assembly: GCA_964584875.1. Classification (GTDB taxonomy): domain Bacteria; phylum Spirochaetota; class B62-G9; order B62-G9; family DRHN01; genus CAZPCG01. Next base: position 2,932 of record CAZPCG010000095.1, on the reverse strand, counting down.
ATCTCACGCTCAGCTTCCTGCAACATCCCCATGGCGATAAGCGCCGATGCCCTCCCCGCTCGAACCTTCGCGTCCTTATTCCTGCGTTCGAGGGCCAGGTCGAAGTGGGCAAGTGCCTGATCGTAATTCCCCTGGGAGAGATCGATGAGCCCTATACCGTAGTGCGCCCCCGGCTCCCCCGGGTCTATGGCAAGTGCCTCATCATATGCCCAAAGAGCGCTTTTCTTATCGCCCGCAAATCTAAGCCAATCACCGCGGGAGGAGGCTGCGGCCGCAAGCGTACACAAGATATCTTCAAGGTACTTCACGCTTAGTCCATCATTTGGTGCGATGGTGAGCGCGTACTCGTAGAAGCGGCGGGCGCGCTCGAAGTTACCACCATACATAGCGATTCTCCCAAGTGCAAGCTTCTCCCTGGCCCTGAAGAGGTCATCCAGCTCCTGTGAAACTGGAAACCACTCGGGACGCTCCCTGAAGCGGAGGAGGGTGGAGAGATTTTCCGGGGTGGTCTCCCGTGCATAGCATCGAGAAGCGGAGTGTTCCAGGTAAGCAAGGTCATCGGTGTTCAGAACTCCTTCGCCGGTGTAACGCTCTATCGCTTCTTCGTTCATTATGAAAAGACCCAGCAGAGATTCGGGGGAGTTGATCCCGACCGACTCGAGATCAGCACGTACGCTCTCCATCTCCATCTTTTGTGCGAGAAGAACGGGGTCGATCGAGAGAGCATCGAGGCCTGCGAGGACCACCGTATAGGAGCCGGTTAACCACAGGCTTGTCACGGGGAAGACCGAGCGCATCGTACGCAGTATGCAACGGTAATCATCAGGGGAGAGCCAGTGCAGAGGCACCCACTGGCAGAATAGGCCACCGTCGGAGAGTCTTGTCTTTACGAGCTCGTAGAACTCCCTCGTGTAAAGGATCCAGCTGTCGGCACTCCACGGGTGGGTTGCGTCCGCGGTAATGACGTCGTAGCGTTTATTCACGGTGAGAAGGTAGTTTCTCCCATCCTGTAAGATGACATTCAGCCTCCGGTCTCTCAAGACCGAATAGTTCCACTCCTCGAAGAACGCTGCAGCGTCGACGACCGGGGGGCATAGATCTACCGCGTCGATGCGTCTCACAGGGTGGGTCGCCACACTCCCCGTAGTCAATGCCCCGCCGAGGGAAATAACCATGACCTCATGCGGGTCACGATGCAGGAGGAGCGGAAGGTGGGCGAGCATCCGGAAGGTGAGAAGGGAGGAGAAGTCGACAGGCACCTCGTCGAGCCCGTTGATGGAAAGTATTCTCTGGCCCTCGCCGTCTTCCCGTACTGCGACCGTTGCGGAGCTCGACTCTCTATAGAAGAGGAGCCTCTGATAGTTCCCAAGCTCCTGAAGGGCTCCGCCGAAGGGAATGAGGAAAGCCGCTGCTACCGATCCCGCGGCCAGCAAAGATGCCGCGAAGCGAAACCATAGGGGATTAGACCTTTTCTCAACCCGACCAGACTCCGCGATATACACCGTCGTGATTCCAGTTCCCACGGCAAGAACAACCAGCAACTGGATTCCCCTCGTGATCCCGATGAGCGGGATAAGGATGAAGCTGCTTGCGAAGGAGCCGAGGATGCTCCCCAGGGTATTGAACGCGTAGGCACGGCCTACGGTGGATCCCAGTCCCTTGGGAGTATTAGATGTGGCTGCGATTACGAGGGGAAATACCGCGCCCAGGAGTATCGTGGGAGCGAGGAGGATCAGGAACACCGAGCCCATCTCGAAGGTGATAAACCGATCCCAGCTTCCCGCAGCAAGAGCGCTGAGGTGTTCGACCAGCCCTCGGAGCTTGTAGAGGGCCACGGTCACTGCAAAGAGGGAGCTCCCCAGCAAGATGAGAACCGTTCCCAGAGCTACCTGGGGGTATGAAACCCTATCCACGAACCATGATATAAACAGGCTACCTATAGCTATTCCAGCGATGAAGGACGCGAGCATCACGCCGAAGGCGTAGCCGTGGCTCCCTATAATGTAGGCGAGAACCCTGGTCCAGTACACCTCCAGGGAGAGGCCGACGAACCCTGAAACGAGGATGGCGACTAGCGCAGGGGTCACTTGTTTGGATGGAGGCCCCGCGAGAGCTGCCTTTCCTGGAAAAGCCTCATCACCTGCGTAAGCGATCCTATTTCTTCTGTAAACCCTTTGCAGGGCGAAGACGGCGAAGAGGGCACCGATGCAGAGGCTCAGGGCCGAAACAAATACGAGCGTCCTGCGGGCTCCGAGGACACCGAGGAGCCAGAAGGTAACCACTATAATCCCTGCGACCCCGCCGAGGGTGTTAATGCCGTAAAGTAAACCCACGAGACCGCCGGTACCCTGCTCACCCCCTATTCGGGAGCCGACCCTGCGCCATGCTCCCTCAAGTGCTTTCCCGAGCGCAGGCAGTGTCCCTCCCATGAGTACGGTGGGAGGAAAGAGGAAGGCACCGGCGAGGCAGGCCTTCAGGGGTATAAGCGCAGACCCGTACGTAACTGTCGAGCCGGCAAGACCCGCGTACCAACGGTCAAGAAAGGGGAATAGCGACAGGAGCAGAAATCCGAAGAGCCCCGTTCCCGCTTCAAGGAAAGAGAAGAGAAGGAGAGGATCCCTTGCCCTATCCGCCAGTTTTCCGAAGACGATGCTCCCCAGGCCCAGGCCGGCCATGAACACTGTAAGCACCGTACCCACAGAGTAGTGGGTTACGCCCAGGGAGAGGAGGAGCTGACGCCTGAACACGATCTCGTAAACAAGCCCGTTTGCCCCGGAGAGGAAGAACGCGAGAAAGAGTGAAATTTTGAGAGCAGGGGGGATCGAACTTTTCGTCATACCGTGTAGAGCTGTATTCCTTTTCCCGTATGGTAGTGGTGCATTCTTCTGATATTCCCAAAAAAAAACTTGACAGGAATTATTATATATACAAT
>CAZPCG010000094.1:0-7272 GCA_964584875.1 uncultured Spirochaetota bacterium | reverse complement strand
TATTTGTTTTGCAAAACACTGAGTAAGGGGTAAATCTATTGTCTGTCGATAAGAAATACTCACAGCTTGGAGCCAGCCTCGATGTGAGTTCCCTCTCTGTGTACCTGCGGGAGATCAACAAGATCGCTCTGCTCACCAGGGAAGAGGAGGTGGAGCTTGCCCGCAGCGCAAAGAGAGGAGATCAGGATGCAAAGGACAAGCTCATACAGGCCAACCTCCGCTTCGTGGTCAATGTCGCCAAAAAGTACCAGAACCAGGGCCTTACCCTGAGCGACCTGATCAGCGAGGGGAACCTGGGGCTGATCACGGCGGTGGACAAATTCGATGTTGAGAAAGGGTATCATTTCATCTCTTACGCTGTGTGGTGGATCAAGCAGTCCATCCTGAAGGCGATCTGCGAGAAATCGAGGATGATCCGTCTGCCCCTGAACAGGGCAAATGAGCTCTTGCAGATCGAAAAGGTAAAGCGGGAGATCGGTAGCAATAAGGATGGTGAAGCCGATATAGATGAAATAGCTGATTTCCTCGATATGGACAAGAGCAGGATCAACGATCTGATAAATGCCTCAAAAGAGTTTGTCTCGCTTGAAACACCACTCTCATCCGATAAGGATGCCAACACCATCTCTGACCTGATGGAAGACACCAAGGGGGCCGATCCGGAGGAGGTGCTGATCAACAGGACCCTGCAGGAGTCCATAGAGGGTGTGCTGTCCACACTGACCGAGAAGGAGTCGAGCGTAATCCGGTACCGGTTTGGACTGAACGGCGAGCGTCCACATTCCCTCAAGGAGATCGGTGACAAGTATAACCTCACCAAGGAAAGAATCAGACAGATCGAGAAGAAAGCCATCAGCAGGCTGCGGCACCCCTCAAGAAGCCAGAAGCTGAAAAGCTACGTACGAGACTGATGGCCCACGCTTCATTCTCAGTTTGTGAATAAAAACCCCTTCGCAAGAAGGGGTTTTAAAATTCGGGAATAGCCCAAAGATTAAATATCTGCTGTGCCTGTCTTTTTTTCAGAAAAGCCCAGAAATATTCCGGATACTATTAATCTTGACGGGATGTACCGTTCTGTGTAGCATATTTACGATTGTGTAAGCTTCTTACATGCAGGCGGGTTCATAACCTGTCCACGGGGTTTTAAACTGCAGGAGAAACGTATGGGATTCGATCTCATGATCAAAAATGCAAAAACCAGGTTTTCACCGTCTGGTCTGCTTGATATTGGTATAAGGGGGGGCAGGATCGCAAAGATAGGAAAGGGTTTGAGGGAAAAAGCAGACGAGGAGATCGACGCCGCCGGCAGGCTGGTAACAGAATCTTTCGTGAACGGCCACCTCCACCTGTGCAAGGTGTACACGCTTTCCATGGCCGGTGAGGAGGCGCTTGCTTCCTACCATGGAAAATCCATGGGTCAGGCTATGACAGCCATTGAGCTTGCATCAATTATCAAAGAAAAGTATAATAAAGACTGGATTATCGAGAATGTAAGAAAAGCCCTGAGGCTTGCTGTAAGGTTCGGAAATACCCATATCCGGGCATTTGCCGATACGGATACCAGGGCAAAGCTGGAGGGTATAAAAGCGCTTCTAAGGGCGAAGGAGGAGTTCAAGGGCGTTGTTGAGCTGCAGGTCGTCGCATTTCCGCAGGACGGGGTAGTGAGGGACCCCGGGGCTGAAGACTACGTGAGGCAGGCCCTTGAACTGGGGGCTGATGTGGTTGGAGGAATACCCTGGATCGAGTATACTGATGAGGATGCGAAAAGGCACATAGACCTCATGTTCGAGCTTGCAAAAAGCTATGATAGGGATGTTTCCATGCTCGTTGACGATGCAGGCGATCCAGGGCTGAGAACCCTGGAAATGCTTGCGGTTAAGACTCTCCAGGAAGGATGGGAAGGGAGGGTAATGGCCCATCACGCAAGGGCGATGGCGCTTTACCCGGAACCCTATTTTCGAAAGATCTTAGCACTGCTCAAAAGGGCGAAGATAGGAGTTGTGAGCGATCCACAGACCGGTCCACTCCATGCACGCGTTAAAGACCTCTACGGAGCGGGTATCGGAATAGCTCTGGGGCAGGACGACATCGCAGATGCTTACTATCCCTTTGGAAGGAATAACATGCTTGAGGTTGCATTTCTGGCGTCACATCTTTTGTGGATGACCACGAGGGCGGACATGGAGGTACTGTATGACTTGATAACCATAAGGGCTGCGGAAGCAATGGGTATTTCAGAGTTTGTGCTGATTGAGGGAAACAGGGCAAATCTTGTGGTTCTCGACGCTGAGAGTGTGTGGGAGGCCATCTGGAACCATGAGCCGCCTCTTTATCTCGTCAAGGATGGGAAGAAGGTGACACTGCGGGAATGAACGGCATGCAAGCTGGAATTATCCCTGTTGTGCATATGTTGGGTTGGATTTCTTGTGATGGAGTACAAATCTAAAAGGAGGTGCAGGCAATGAAAAAGTCAGTGCTGTTTTGGACAGTGTTGTTTCTCACTCTGGTTTTTCTTGCGGTGACATGGGCTTTTGCAGGAGGGGGGAAGGCCAAGAAGGAGGTAAAAGAGGAGGAAAAGCCCTTCATGGTCGCAGCGGTGTTCCAGACGCCTATTGAAGAGCCGTGGGATGGTGTAATACACCAGGCGTGCATCAGGGCGAGTGAGGAGCTCGGTGTCAGGTACGAGTTTACCGAGAAGGTGAGTGCAGCAGATTTTGAGAAGGTAGTGAGGGAGTATGCCGAGAGGGGATTTGATCTTATCGTGGGTGATGCCTTTCTTGCAGGCGAGGAGCCAGCACGGAGAGTGGCCAAAGACTATCCCGAGAGAGCCTTTGCCTTCGGGTCAGAGTTCGGACCCACCGAGCCTAATTTTTCAGTATTCGACAACTGGATCCACGAGCCCGCCTACCTCTGCGGGGTCATAGCAGGGCGCCTGACAAAAACCAACGTGCTGGGCGTTGTGGCAGCTATACCAATAGGCGAGGTTAACAGGCTCGTCAATGCCTTCAAGGCAGGGGCTCTATCGGTGAATCCCAGGGTGAAGGTGAAGATCGCCTACATTGGAAGCTGGTTTGATCCCCCGAAGGCAAAAGAGGCAGCCCTGGCCCAGATCGAGGTTGGAGCTGATCTGATCTACGCAGAACGCTTTGGTGTGTTTGAGGCCTGCAGGGAACATAGGGTCAAGGCCTTCGGCAACATGGCTGATCAGTATGAGCTTGCTCCCGAGGTCGTTGTCACGGGCGCGGTCTGGGACATGTATCCAACCATAAAGTTCTGCATTGAAATGGTCCAAAAGGGCGCCTGGGTTGCAATGGACCTCAAGGACTGGTCGATGATGGCAAAGGGTGGGGCGCGGCTTGCACCCTTCCACGAATGGGAGAAGAAACTGCCACCCGAGGTGGTCAGGGAGGTGAAAGACCTTGAGGCAAAGATACTCAATGGAACCTTCAGGGTCCCGGTTGACGAGCTGCCACTCATCTCGGATTGAGAAACAGAGAATAACGGTTTGCAGACCGGCGCTGGTGAAGCGCCGGTCTTTTGCGATTTAACGGTTCTGTATAGAACACTCAAGGGTAGCCAGTCAGTGCGAAGGGGTTTTTGAAACAGAGGAAAAGAGAGGATGAGCGCAGGGAAGAACGCAGTTGTGCAAATGCACGGCATTACGAAGAAGTTTCTCGAAGTGACTGCAGTAGATCATGTTGACTTTTTCCTTCACGAAGGTGAGATATGCGCCCTCCTGGGAGAAAATGGCGCCGGCAAGACGACACTCATGAATATTCTTTTCGGATATTATTCCTGCGATGAGGGGGAGATACACATCAAAGGTGAAAATGTGGCTCTGGCCTCTCCCAGGGACGCCATTTCGAGAGGGGTTGGGATGATTCACCAGCACTTTACGCTGGTTCCATCTCAGTCGGTGCTCGAAAATGTCATGATCGGCGCTGATGTGGGAAAGGGTATATTTCTCGATCTGAGGTCTGCCCGTGAAAAGCTTTTAGGGCTTCAGGAGAGGTTCGGGCTCAGGGTTGATCCCGGTGCAAAGGTGTGGACTCTTTCAGTGGGGGAGCAGCAGAAGGTGGAAATACTCAAAGCCCTCTACAGGGAGGTGGATATCCTCATAATGGACGAGCCAACAGCGGTGTTAGCCCCGTCCGAAACAGAAGAGCTCTTCAAAACCCTGAAATCCCTCGCAAGGGAGGGGCGTTCAATCGCCTTCATTTCACACAAGCTGAACGAGGTCATGGAAATCTCCGATCGTATTGTTGTACTGAGGGCAGGCAGGGTTATGGCAGAGAGAATAACAGGGGAGACAAATACGAGGGAGCTTGCGAATCTCATGGTGGGTAGAGAGGTACTGGAGCGGATTGAGAAGAAGATGATCGATCCGGGTGAACCGGTGCTCGAGATAGAGAAACTCACGGTGTTGAATGACATGGGACTTGAGGCGGTGAAGAACCTGAGCCTGACAGTTCATCGTTTTGAAATAGTGGGCATTGCAGGGGTTTCTGGAAACGGGCAGAAAGAGCTTTGCGAGACGCTGTTCGGCATCAGGGAAGCCGTGGCAGGCACGATAAGGGTTGGTGGAAAACACCTGGGTTTCAAAGATCCTCTTTCTGCCGTAAAGCTGTGCATGGGCAGGATTCCAGAGGACAGGCTTGAAACCGGACTCCTCATGGACCTCTCCGTGGAGGAAAACCTGATCCTGGAAGTTCATGCCTCAGACACTTTCATGAAGCACGGTCTGATGAACTTTCGAAGCATAGATCAGTTCAGTGATGCGCTCATAGTCGAGTACGACATCAAGACTTCAGGGAGAGAAGCGGCCCTGAAGAGTCTTTCAGGCGGAAACCTGCAGAAGGTCATACTGGCCAGGGAGCTTTATGGCGAGCCACAGGTCATTGTCGCATCCCAGCCCACCAGGGGGCTTGATGTGGGAGCTGCTGAATACATACACAAAAGACTCCTCGCTCAGAGGGAAAGGGGTGCTGGTATCCTGCTCGTCTCCGAGGACCTGGATGAGATATTCATGCTCAGCGACAGGATTGCTGTAATTTATGAAGGGAGGCTCATAGGAGAGGAAAAGGCAAAAGATGCTTCGCGTGAACAGATAGGCCTCTGGATCAGCGGGGTGGCGAAATGATACGTTTTTTGATCCAAAAGCGTGAACCCCTCCCCCCGTGGGGAAGGATTGTCATCCCGGTTGCAGCAATCTTTGCCACGATGGTGATTTCAGCCATTCCTATAACAATTGCAGGCGGGAACCTCACAACCTCTTATTTCCACCTCTTCAAGGGAGCCCTTGGAACCCGGTACAATCTCACTGAAACCTTTGTTAAGGCATCCCCGCTGATATTCACCGGACTTGCGGTTGCTTTTGCCTTCAGGGCAAAGTTCTGGAACATCGGAGCAGAAGGACAGCTTCTTGCTGGAGCGCTCATGGCCACATGGCTCGGCATAACAATTACCCGCATGCCCCAAATTGTGACCCTTCCCCTGATCATGCTCTGCGGGTTCATTGCAGGAGGCGCATGGGCTTCGATCCCCGCTCTTCTCAAAACAAAGCTGAAGGTGGACGATGTGGTTTCAACCCTCCTTTTGAACTACGTGATGCTCCACATAGTGGGGGCCCTTCTCTTCGGCCCCCTGCAGCAGCCCGGCTCAAGCTGGCCGCGTTCCTCCGAGGTGTTTGAGGCAGCCCGCTACCCCATACTCCTCTCACGCTCGCGATTCCATCTCGGCGTACCCTTTTCCTTTCTGGCGGTGTTCATTGTCTGGTTTATCAACACAAAAACGGTTTTAGGTTACCGGTCAAAGGCAGTTGGGGTTAATGTCAGAGCGGCGTACTTCGGAGGAATCAACACAACGGTCATTATCATCAAAACCGCGCTCATCTCAGGCGGCCTTGCCGGCCTTGCAGGGGTGGGTGAGCTGTGCGCGCTCCAGTACAGGTTGATCAAGGACATATCTCCGGGCTACGGCTACTCAGGGATTGTCATAGCCATGCTCGGAGGCCTCCACCCGCTGGGTGTTCTATTCTCAGCCCTCTTTTTCAGCGTGATTATTGTGGGGGCGCAGACCATGAGCCGCATGACGGGTGTGCCGGTATACATAGCAGAGGTTATTCAGGGGCTGGCCCTTATCGTGATGCTGGTGTTTCTGCTTCTCACAGAGTACAGGATAAAGGTGGTGAAAAGGTGATCTATAAGATTATCAACCTGACATTCATTACCGGATTGATCGGGGCCACGATGAGGATGGCTACCCCCATCATCTTCGGCACCCTGGGTGAGATCATCAATGAGAGGGCAGGGATTCTGAACCTCGGGATTGAAGGGATCATGCTGATGGGTGCAATGACCGGGTTTCTCGTCTCCCTCATCTCCGGCTCGCTGTGGTTCGGAGTTCTCAGTGCAGCCCTGGTGGGGATAGCCCTCGCACTCCTCATGGCGCTTCTTTCGGTGTACCTCGGGCTCAGCCAGCATGTGTCGGGGCTTGCCATCACCCTGTTTGGCACGGGACTTGCGATGTTCATCTACAGGCTAAAGTTTGGTTCACCAACCGTTCCTCCGATTGTCACGCCCTTCGAGAAGGTTTCTATACCGGTTTTGTGCAAAATCCCCGTCATCGGTTCAGGGCTTTTCACCCACTACCTTCTCACCTTCATTGCCTGGCTGCTCGTTCCTGTGGTTTCAATCATCCTGTATAAAACTCATATTGGCCTCAAGATCAGGACGGTCGGTGAAAATCCTATGGCAGCAGATACTGTAGGGGTGGACGTTTACCTCATCAGAACGCTGAGCCTCGCGGCCGGAGGAGCGCTTATGGGGGTGGGCGGGGCTTTCCTCACCCTTGCCCATCAGAACATGTTTCTCATCGACGTGATAGGCGGAAGAGGGTGGGTCAGCATAGCAATGGTCATCTTCGGGAACTGGGACCCTGTTAAGGGGGCAATTGGAGCAATAGTATTCGGGTTTCTCGACGGGCTCCAGCTCAGGCTACAGGGTATCGGGATGAAGGTTCCCTTCGATATATTCCTCATGGTTCCCTATATAATGACAATAATTGCTCTTGTGAGCGTCTCGCGCAAGGCAACCGTTCCGGCAAGTCTTCTTAAGCCATACAGGCGGGAGGAGAAGGGGGGGTGAGGTGGCGGATGGGGAGTTTACATTCTGGTTTTATGGCCGGTAAAGGATTATTTTATCCATACAGCGATAGATGACCACAAAAGCAGGAACATGTCAAGCATTTAATCCACAGATGTATACTTAAGAA
>CAZPCG010000093.1:0-7343 GCA_964584875.1 uncultured Spirochaetota bacterium | reverse complement strand
ATGAGCGGTCTTGTCTCCTTCTCCCTGTTTCCGGTCCTGAAGTCGTAGGCAGGAATCTCGATTCTCCTGCCTTCAAGGAGCGCTCTGAGATGTTTCCTTATCAGCTCAAGGTCAAGCGCATCGACGCTGTCGAAATCTGTTTCCCCAGTACTGTTCTTCGGCATGAGGGACCGCGGGAGGTAGTAGTTATCGAGCGATAACACCTGCGGGCTTATGCCGTTTGCAAGGAGCTGTATCGTGAGGCGCTTGGCGAAGGTTGTTTTACCTGACGATGAGGGTCCCGCAAGGAAGATGATGCGCCGCTCTCCCGCATTCTTGGCGATGATATCGGCGATGGATGCGATCTTTTTTTCATGAAGACCCTCCGACAGCCAGATGAGCTCATTGATGCGCCCTTTGATGATGTGACGGTTGAGCTTTCCTGACGAATCGACGTCGAGGATTTTACTCCATTCCCGCTGTTCAGAATAGATCTGGAAAAGCTTTTTCTGCTCAACGAAATTGGGTATCTCCTTCGGTTTATCGACCAGGGGGAAGGCAAGGATGATTCCTGGTGGGTAGTGGATGAGGGAGAACAGCTTGAGGTAACCCGTACTCGGTACAAGTGGGCCCTGGGCAAGGTTGTAGCAGTTTCGCAGATTGTAGAGCAACGTTTTAGAGCCTCCTATGTATTTCAGGAGGTAGTAGCGGTCCCAGGCACCGATATGCCTGAACATATCAAGGGCATCCTCTATCTCGTACTCCCTCTTCTCGAAGGGTATGTCCTCGTTCACAAGCTCCCTCATGTGAGATTCGATCTGTTTCACTTCATCATCTGTGAGAGGACTTTCACCGATGTAGGTGTAGAAGTATCCCCTGCTCAGGGAGTATTCGATCTTCAGAAGTGCCTTTTTGTATGCAAGTTTGATAAATGCAGCGTGGAGGAGAAGCGAAAGGCTCCTCCTGTATATGTCGGCGCCCTCCTCACTATCTGTTGTGAGGAACTCCACGGTGCATTTCCTCCTGATCAGGTATTCCAGGCCCATCACCCTGTTGTTGTACAGGGCTCCGACAACCGGTACGAGGAGGTCTTCACTGATCTGCAGTTTCTCCTTGAGGGCAAGGAGGCTCGTTCCCTCGGGAACTGAGACTCGTCCGAACCCGGCAACCAGGACTTCGATCTGCACCCTCTCCTCCATGTTCAGGTCTTCCGTCGAAAAATTATGAAGTTAAATTTAACAATTCAACACCCTTCACGGCACATTAAATTGAAGGGTTTAAGGAATGGATAATAATTCCTCCCTCAACCGCAGGTTTACGGTATATATTTAGAATGACGACTGACATGACGAAGGCAACTTTTTTCAAATTCATCTTTCTTTCTCAGAGCAACATGAGGAGGTTTCTCATCGTAAACCTCCTCCTCCTGGTCCCCCTGGGAGTGTTTCTCTACGCCCTCGTTCAACTGGTACCGGTTGCCATTCGCTACGTGGATTCGTTCAACGCGCGCGTTGAGCAGGTAAGTCCGGATTATGAGAAGCTTGCAATCGTTATACTCAGCGGCAGCGCAACTGATGGAGAGCAGAAGGAGGGCAGGGTATACGTCCTTGACAGAAGGGACTTCAATGCTCTGCGGAAGCACATCTTTCTAAGCGGCAACGACGCCCGTTCAGCCGCGGTTCTTGAAGAAAGGTCGCTTGGCTCAAGCCCCATACCATTTTTCACCCCCACTTTGACCATTCATGATAAGTCGGGGAAGTCCCTGATAACACTCGGGATGGAAAATCCGGAAGAAGATGTACTTGAGATACTTTTCATCAATTCACGCAAGGGCCCCCGCAAGGTACATATACTGCTTAATCTACTCCTCCTGGGCGCCGGTTTCACCCTCACCTTCGGGTCCTTAGGGGGTGTAAGCGATTACACCCAGAGAGTTGTTTTCCATGAGGCAAAGGAGCTCGCATACTTCTTCTGGTCGGTAAAGAAATACTTCATCAGATCCTGTGCTGTGGCACTCTTTATTGCCGTAGTGATCGGGGCCATTGTTACGAACATCTATTTCTACATCTTTATTATAAGCAACGATGTTTCGGTTTTTATCGCAGCTCTGAACTTCTGGATGCTCGTGTTTTTCATTTTCATCCTTTTGTGGGTATACCCGCTTTTCATTTTAAACAGGGATGAGTCAATATGGAAGGTGATGAAGAAGTCACTCTTCGTCTCCTTCGACAACTTCGAGTTTACATTTGATGCGCTCGTTTTAATCTTACTCATGCTCCTCCTTTCCTGCCTTACCCTGTTTACAGTGCCTGGTTTTACTGGTATATTCTCCTTCATGAACTCGGCCCTGAAGGACATATCCTATCGCTACAGCAGGGCAGATTCGGCTTGACAATACACGTGGTTTATGAAATACTGTACCCAGGCAGGAGAGAGGTTGAATCTTTCGGGAGGATGTGGTTCCTGGTTTACGAAATAAACCTCGGTTTTCCGGGGTGGAGTAGAAATGGAATATATATTTTACAGGAAATGCCCGGTGCTTACGACTGTTAGCGGTATCTCCTTCTACTATTATTACTTTAAGTTTTTGTGCTGACCTGCAGATTACGGAATTTGAAAGGCTGCAGGTTCCTGCAGCCTTTTTTCGTGGTGGTGTGACCGGTTTAAACTCCTTCGTACCTGGAGGGGATTATGGTAGTTGTAATGGAACCCAAAGCGTCTGAGGAGCAGATACAGAATGTCATAGGGCACCTGAAGGAGCTGGGTTTTGATATCCACCGTTCTGATGGCGTTACCCACACCATACTGGGCGCCATCGGGGATAAGACAGGCATTGACATCCGCCAGCTTGAAGTTCTGGATGGAGTGCATGAAGTCGTCAGAATCTCCGAACCCTACAAACTCTCCTCGCGATCCTTCAAGAAGGAGAATACGGTCATAGAGCTGAAAGGGTTACGGATCGGGGGAGATGAAGTAGTTGTTGCAGCGGGACCCTGCGCCGTTGAGAGCCATGAGCAGATCATGATCATAGCCGAAGCCGTAAAAAAATCTGGTGCGAAGATCCTGAGGGGAGGGGCATTCAAGCCCCGTACTTCGCCCTATTCCTTCCAGGGCCTCGGTTTTGATGGCCTCAAGTATCTGAGAGAAGCCGCCGATGCCTTCGACCTCCTTGCCATTACCGAGGTGGTGGATGTAAGCCACATTCCCGTCGTCGAGGAATACACCGACATTATGCAGGTAGGCGCCCGGAATATGCAGAATTACCAGCTTGTCCGGGAGCTCGGTAAGTGCTCAAAGCCCATTCTTCTAAAAAGGGGGATGTCAGCGACAATAGAGGAATGGCTCATGGCAAGTGAATATATCCTGTCGGGGCGAAACAAGAATGTCATACTGTGCGAGAGGGGCATACGGACCTTCGAGAGCTATACGAGGAACACCCTCGACATCAGCGCAGTTCCTGTGGTGAAAAAATTGAGCCACCTTCCAATCTTTACCGATCCTTCCCACGGTACCGGCATACGTGATAAGGTCATCCCCATGGCGCGGGCAAGCATTGCAGCAGGAGCGGACGGCATCATCGTTGAGGTTCATCACGACCCCGATCACGCCAAATCGGATGGGGCACAGTCGCTGTATCCCGAACAGTTTGACCAGATGATGAAAGAGCTGCGGATCATCGCAAAGGCGGTGGGCAGGTATATTGCTTAGCCGGTCTACGAAAATTCCTTTGAGAAGGCGGGTAGCATGGCTGAGTTGCAAAGCAGGGTAACGGTTATTGGCATCGGTATGATAGGAGGTTCACTCAGCTCGGGGCTGAGAAAAAAAGGGGTGTACGTGAGGGGGGTCAGCAGTTTACAGACCCTGAACAAAGCTGTGGAGATGAATATCATAGACCGGGGTTTTGAATATTCTGCCATCGATGAGGCGGTTCGGGGTAGCGATATAATCTTCATATGCACCCCGCTTACCGATATAGAGGAGCGTATACCCGAGGTCTTCAGGCATGCAGAGAGGAACACGCTTGTTACCGACGTCGGAAGCACGAAGAAGGCTATATGCCAAACTGCCGCCCGATGCATGCGGAGGGGCAACTACTTCATCGGGGGGCATCCCATGGCGGGAAGTGAGAAGAGGGGTGTGGAGAGCTCCAACCCATTTCTCTTCTACGATGCGGTGTGGGCGCTTACCCCGCTTGAGGGAACTCCAAAGGGGGTGTTGAGGAGACTTTCAGCCCTTCTCTCCCTCCTCGGAGCGAAGGTGATGGTCATCCCGCCCGATCTCCATGACAGGATAGCCGCCAATGTGAGCCATCTCCCCCAGCTCCTTGCCGTTTCACTGGTAAATCATCTTGCAGCGAGCGGAGGCGAGCTTTTCAGAAGCCTTGCTGCAGGTGGTTTCAGGGATATGACAAGAATTGCGGCTTCGGATTACCGCATATGGCGTGATATAATAAGGATGAACAGGGAGGAGATCGGTGAGGCACTGAGAGGTTTTCACAACAGGCTTGGGGACCTCATCGAACATCTGAACAGCGACGAGTACCTCGAAAAAGCCTTCCTGAAGGCAAGAAAAGAGAGGGAAACCATTCCACGGTACAGCAAAGGATTTCTCAAGCCCCTGGTTGATGTGAGGGTTTCAGTGCAGGACAGGCCGGGGGAGCTTGCACGGATCACGAACATGATCTATTACAATGGTATCAATATTAAGGACATTGAGATTGTCACCGTACGGGAGGGGGAGGGTGGCATCCTGAGGCTTGGATTCATGGAGGAAAAAGATGCTGCCAGTGCAGCTCAGGTTCTAAGGGGTATAGGATACGAGGTGTCGATGACCGATTGACCTTTCTGTTTGATCGGGGGGTGGGATGCCATTCATAAAATATGGGATTGCAGCGGTTCTTCTCAGTATACCTGTGATTTCATCCTGTGTTGCCCCGGCTGTACGGACCCCTCTGCACCCGGGGCAGGAGTTCAGGGAGAGGGATGAGATCGTAAGATATGCTCTTTCGCACATCGGGTTGAAAGACCTTACAGGGGAAAATGAGAGCTTCCGAAACGACTGCTCGGGTTTTGTCATCGGTGTTTACGAGTCTTCGGGGTACCATATCAATGTGCAGCAGGTTGCTCACCGGAGGATATCGGAGGCTCTTTACCGTGGCCTCCGCATAAGCGGGCTCACCTATATCAACAGGGTGCCGCAGAAGGCAGATGTTGTTTTTTTCACAAATACAACCGATGATAGGAGAAGCCGAATTTCTCATATGGGGATCGTTGCGGACACCCTCAGAAATGGAACCGTGCTGATAGTACACTACGGCTCTGCCGGGGTCAGTGAGATGAGGATGAACCCGGGCCATCCACATCTCCACATGAATGGGGATGGAGTTGTGCTGAATGATTTCCTGAAAAATAGGCCCAAAGGGGGAGGTGGGGGTATCCTGAGTGGAGAGCTGTTCTACTCCTACGGCGACCTCTACACCTACGCATACGGCCAAAAATACTGAGAGAGATAGATGCGGCTGAGCGTGTGCATGCGGCATATGGAAAAGAAGCACAGGCTGAGCGGAGATATTGAATTGCCATGGACAACCTGATCAATGCATACAGGTGTCTCGGGGTAGCGGAGGGGGCAACGCTCTCTGAGGTAAGGAAGGCGTACCGCCTGCTTGCGAAGAAGTTTCATCCTGACTCAAACCCGTCGGACTCTGCGCATTCAAACCTCATGATGATGAGGATCAATGAGGCATACACGATCATCAAACAGCACCTGCTCCACGGCCACCCTCGAAGGAAGAGGGAGACGCCCTGGGGAGGCAGGCATGAGGATCCGCTATATGAAGACACCGACATCCTGTGGGAGAGACGCTACGGCAGGAGGGTGGAGCAGGAGAGGAGGAAGAAGGCCGAAGAGCAGTTCAGGAGGGAGCAGGAGGCGTACCGTCGGTTCTGGGAAAAGATACTCTATGAGAAGGGGAGGGAATCTGATGATAGAAAGACCTACCAGATTATCATCAAGTACACCTATACCTTCATCTCTTTCTTCTACCGGCACCAGCTGCACAACATCGCCACCAGATCAAGGCCTTACAACATAGAGGTGTACGAGGAGTTCCTCGCCAGGTTCCGGCTCCTTGTCGAAAAGAGCGCCAAGCTGCTGCGGGAGAGCCGCTCGAAGCTGTACAGGAAAAAGCTCATGTTTCTCTATGAGTTCCTCAAATCCTTTCTGGAGGATACTAAAAGCCTGTATCCTGCCAACATCGAAAGGAGGTCATCGGCGGTCTACCTTTTTGAAGAGGCCGTAAAGGCCCGTGACAGGTTTATCAGCTTCTTTTTCTCCCATACTGATATGGGGAGGGACAAAGCCAGGGAGGGCCTGGTCCATTCTCTAAATCTCTTTGAGAACTTCCTTCACGCCTTTCCCGACAGCCCCCTCATAGAGTGCAGCCTGGATAAGATCGACGTTCTTGAAAAGCTCTACCGCGCCTTCCTGAGGGAAGAAGGATAAACCGGGTCATCCACTATGAGCACCTGGGTCGAGATTGCTTCGTCAGCCGCCTTCGGCTCCTTCCTCGCAATGACACCCAGCGAAATCTTTATCAATATAAAATCATATCAGGTACGCATTATTCGGAAGAAGGATGAACTTTTCAATAACCTCCGCAACTCCATCCTCATCGTTGCTCTTCGAAGTCACATAGTCTGCTCTTTCGAGGACGCCGGGCAGGGCATTTCTCATCGCAACGCCCAATCCGGCCCACGCAAGCATATCGAGGTCGTTCAAGTTATCGCCTATTGCAATAACCTCCTCTCTTGCAATTCCATAGATATTGCAGAGATAAGAAAGCCCGTCGGACTTCGTGGAATGATGGTTGAGTATCTCGTATATCCAGAAATCCCAGCCGGGGAAATAGGTCCGCGTTGTTTTCACCCTTGCGCCAAACCTCCGGCTGAATTCACGGTCAAGCATTGCAGTGACGGATTCTCCGGTAAAGATGCTGACCCTGATTATCTCTTTCCACCTGTGCTGAATGAGGCCGGGTACCCTCACTATTTTGTCTTCAAACCCCCTGGAGAACTTGAAGAAGTTAGCGGCCTGATCCCCGAGGTCCTCATAGTGACGGAGGTCGTCAGCGGTGTAGAGGATAGGGTGCTGCTTGAGCTCCCTGAGTGCATGAAGAAGCTCCTCAACAAGCCCCTCATCCAGCGTCAGCGTTCGAAGTATCTCTTCGCCATTTGTAATAACAGCGCCGTTGTAGGTGATGCAGGGATCCGAGGAGTTCAATTTCTGAATGAACCACATGGCTGATGAAGTGCTTCTGCCTGTTGTGATTACCACGATGACCCCGGGCGCTTTCGCCTGCGATA
>CAZPCG010000092.1:0-7424 GCA_964584875.1 uncultured Spirochaetota bacterium | reverse complement strand
CATCCTGATACCATTTGACCTTCGTTCCAACCCTGCTCCGCAACCTCCACTTCAGTGATTTCGGCGCTTCCTCGATTGCTGCAATTACTCCATCTATCCTGGTTTTAACAACTTTCCTGTCCTCGGAGGTGAGCTGCGGATACCTTTCAATGTATGTCCTCAGGGTGGACAGGTTATCCGTAACGGTTTTCCAGAAACCCCAGTCCCTGGAGAGGATGTCAAGAATGATGGCCATGTTTATGCAGTTCTCGTCGGTATTATCAAAGTCGTACTCCCTCAGAAGCATGATTGTGTCTATAAGGTCTTTTTCATTGATTTTTGCGATCTGCATCTTCTCTAAAAATAGCTCTGCAAGAGGGATGGTCGGCGCATCTTTCTCAAGCCTGCCTTTTAGAGATATTGTGTGAGAAAATCGCAGCTCATCCATGAACACATCGATGTGCCTTTTGTTCTCGAGATCATGAAATAGAAGCCTCGATTCTCCGAAAAGTTGGGTCACCTGAGGGTCTTCCTCGTACCCGCAGGCCTTCAAAAAACTTATGATTCTACCCGTACACTTCCGGTAGGAGGCAAAATCGATGTCAGTGAACGTTCTTCCCAGGCTCGACTGGAGGTAGTTGAACTTCGGGCACCTGGTGTAGAATGCGAGAGCGCCTATCAATCTCATGATGATCTCGCTGTTTTCCTCCCTGGCCAGAAGTGCCAGAAGCCGCTCTTTTTCTTCGTTGAAACCGGCTTTCGGTTTGCCGTAATTTTCCATGTTCCATCTCCTCGCGCTCTTCTACTGCAACTATACGCTACAAAATTTCACCACATTAATCAATAGAGAAAAGTATACCGCGCCTTCTCAGCCTTCTCAGTTTGATGATTTTATAAGTGATTTACAGGATTGTGCCCGGTGTTCAATTATTCGATAGAGCTCTCTAAAAGAAGCGAAGTAGGCAGGTAAAACATTAATGGTCATCGTGAGGCGAAGCCGAAGTTGCGGGCGAAGCAAACCCACGAGAGATCATGTAATTCTCATCAAAAAAGAGATTGCTTCGTCGGTCGCCTTCGGCTTCTTCCTCGCAATGACAGCCTGCATGGTCTTTAATCGATATAAGATTGTATCCGTACTCGTTATTCGAAAAAACCAAATTTATTTTTCCTGCTGCCCCTTAACCTCACATCGATGATTCGCATTCCCCATTTTATCCATGGACGAACATAGCCAAACAGGCAGCGTAACTGAACGCGAAGCATCACTCAACAGGAATTTCCTTGTAAACCTTCTCTATGTCGATCCCCTGTTTTCTTCGATAGGTGTTGAAGCCGATGAAGATTGCCGCAGCCAGGATGTAGTTTGCCAGCATAAAGAACATCGAGCTCACGTTTGACCAGCCTATACCGTAGTATGCGAAATCAAAGGGTGATACATGGGGGTCCCAGAACCACTTTATGAGCAGCCAGTCGAGGAATCCAAGGAAGATCAGCCCCGCAAAGGTGATCAGGGGCATTTTCTCCCTGGTGAAGGCCCTCCTCCCCACATAGTATACAACCCAAAGCAGCACGCAGGCGTTGGCTGCAGTGAAGAGCCAGACCAGGGAAACAATGATCCATGTGAGGGCACCGGCTTCTACCCCGGGCAGCCCGCCCACCACTTCAACCCCGTAGTTCACCGACGTGACGATCATGTAGATCGAGGCAAGCGCATACAGGATGGTTATCACCCACCCAAGCCAGACTGGTACCCTATACTTTGAGATGGGCGACCCCTGGTACAGCCCTTTCTGGCGCCAGGGCAGGATGATCGCAGCAACGGTCGAGCCGAGGAATGTAACCGCAATGACAAGGGTGGCATCCAGCACCAGGCTTTGAAAGTTGAAGATATTGTAGGAGTAGAGGGCGGAGATGATCAGGGAGGGGATCACCATCAACAGCAGTGCGTTGATCGGCGTGCGAGTACGGGGCTCAACCTTGCAGACCCATTCCGGAAGCATTCGGTCGAAGGACGCTGCAAAGATTACCCTGGTTGAGCTCAGGAACACCGTGCCTGACCATCCGAACCACCACAGGCTCATGAGCAGGATCACGATGAACTGGATGTATGGGCTTGTGGTCATGAATGCCGCAAAGAGAGCGGGGTACGGCCAGAAGGGCAGGGGAGGGGCCTCCTCGGTGTATCCCCATGTGTAGTTCCAGAATGCCCCGTTGGCTTTGTTGTAGAAATCCCACCCGAGATTTCGGGCGATCAGGGCAAAGAGGATCAGAGCCAGTATGGTTGTGACGATGATCGCTGAGGTCATGCCCCAGAAGTTTCGCTTGAAGTCGCTTGCCCCCCGCACCTCACCGTACAGGGTGGCTCCCCAGTTCGGCCACAGGTTGAAGAAAACGATCATAGGGATAAGGGCGATGCTTGCTCCCACGGTAAGCTCTCCAAGTGGGGCTGCGACCGTCCCTGCAGCTTCTCCTGCTTTCAGGGTCTCCTGGTACAGGTCCATAGCACCGGTTCCGAACAGCTTCGGAACTATGCTGTTGAGGTTATTGATGAATGTCTGGTTGTTCCCTGCAATCAGCAGGATAAACACAAGCACCAGTCCGAGCATGCCGCCGAAGAAGCAGAACTTCTGCACGCGGGCATACCACTTCATCCCAATAGCGATGTAGATGAACACGATGACGCAGACCGCCACGTTCCCGACAAGAAGACCTGTGCTTGTGCCGGTGAACCACAGAGCTGGACCCCTGGCTCCAAGTATGGCCAGTATGGGGGTGAAGAACTGGTACACGAGCATCTGTCCGTATAGCGGAACCCAAAGCCATAAAATGAACCACCAGCCGGTCACCGCCAGGATGAAGCCAAGTCCCCTCCCGAGGATGCGGCTCTGCCACACGTAGTCGCCGCCGGCCCTCGGCATCGTTGAAATCAGGCTTGCATATACAACCACCTCAAAGACAGTGAAGACGGCACCGATGACGACAGCGGTTGCCAGATTCCCCTCGAAGTAGTAGCAGTAGGAGAAGATGTACAGGCCTAGGGTGATGAGGTTTATGGAGAAGGTGGCATAGATGAAGGCGTCAAACACCGACCATGCCCGTACAAGGCCGCTAGCCTTGCGCACGAAAAGCGTTACATCACTCATTTTATACCTCCTTTTCATGATTTTTTACTGCTGTGTTTTATTTTTTTCTTGCGACTTACTTTTGAGCTCACCTCCTTTCCACCGCATGTTGATCTCCTCTATCCTGTGGTGAGAAGGTAGTGCCCTATCTTTTTCGGTTTAAGCTCAAAAACCGTACCGTGGAGTATTCCCTGCTCATACATGCTGCCTGGATTTATGCACAGCGTCCTACCGTATTTACGTGTGCCTTTCCCCTCATGTATGTGGCCGAAGAGGCCCACAAGAGGCTGATACTTCTGGATGATCTCAAGGACTGCCTTGCTTCCAACAGGTACGAGGGAGCGACCTGCGTAGGCGGGGCGAAGGTCTTCCGTAAGCTCGGGGGCTTCATCGAGCCCGCTCCCGTAGGGTGGAGCATGCAGGTTGAATACCGCATTGGAAATGTCCCCGAGCTTTTGCACTGCATCTTCGATGCGCTGCTTGAGGGCCTTATCCGGCTCCTCACGGGGAGTGTTCCAGGGGGTTGGATTTGACCATCCGGTGCTTATCATCTCGTGGTGCTCATCCAGTTCGATCGCTTTCCCCTCAACCAGTTCAACACATTTCGATGTTGCAATGACGCTGTCAATCTCAAACATGTCATCGTTGCCTGGACAGACATAACAGCGAATGCCGGTGCCGGCAAGCCTCTCGTCGGCATACTCCATCCAGCGGGTGATGCTCTTTACTGTCTGATCGATGAAAAGCTTGTCGGATTGGCCGGGGGTGTTCGAAATCTCAGCCACTTCATCAGGGTCCGTAACGAACGGATAGTAACCACGGTTCTGGATGGTTTTTATCATCTCTTCGACCTCATCCTGGCCATTCAGAATGATCTCCTGTTCAAGCAGAGTCACCCTGTAGCGGTCGCTCCCCTGAGAGATGATCGGAACAATTGCCTTGCCAGTCATGTCCCCGCCGAGGGCAAGCACATCGACTCCGTAGAACTTGCCGGCATTCACAAACTTTTTCCAGCAGATTTCCGAGCCGTGCACGTCGGTTGCAAAAAATACTTTCATGGTCAGAAACCCTCGCAAAAATTAGCTGGCATTGCTGCTCATATAGCTATAGAAATTATGAACATCCCATACATCTATCCAGTAATCCTATCATAGGTTTTGAATAATGCAACAAAAGAATACCGGATTCATCAAAGAGCTTGACACACCTCTTCAGATTTTTGTCCCGACCTCATACCCCTCGCGGATTGCCCAGTGTATGTCCCTCACGCCGGCACAATCCCCGATCTCGTATACCTCGGGGAGCCTGTTTTTGCCCCTCAACCGCTGAACAGTATTCGCAAAGGCGCCTGTTTTCCTGTAGCCCGCTGCAAGCAGGACATAATCTACGGAGATAGTATACTCTACGTTTTCCCTCACAGCCCTGAGGTATTTCCCGTACACCTCGGTAATTTTAGCACCGTCCAGTATCTGAATGCCTTTCTCAGCGAGGTTTTCAAGCAGGATGAACCGGTTTGTTGGGTGATCATCTGCCATCCATTCCTCTAAGGAAAGCACATCGAGGAGGAAAACCTTTCTCCCGAGAACAGACAGGTACCATGCAATTTCACAGCCCACGGTTCCTGCCCCGATTATGGCCGCTCTTCCAGGCCCCTCACCCTGCATGGATGCAGTCTGGTAGAACTTTCGTGCGAGAACAACCCCCTCCCCCCGTATACCTGGGATATTGGGAAAGTATTCATCGGCCCCGACTGCAACAACAACGACGTCGGCTCCCTCTTCCATTACCTGTGAGGGGGTCAATTCACGCCCGGGGATGAACGTGACTGTGCTTTTCTCAAACCTTTTTCCGTAGTGCTCAAGTAGCATCCAAAGGGTCTTCTTGAAAGGAGGGATGCAGCCGAGCCTGATATTTCCGCCTATGGAGCCGCTCTTTTCATAGAGCAAAACCTCATGGCCCCGAAGAGATGCCTGGAGGGCTGCTTCAAGCCCTGCAGGACCGGCCCCCACAACGATCACCTTACGGCTCTTCCGGACAGTACCAGGTGGCTTTCGGAGTAGCCCTGGATTTACCGTACATTCAACCCCGCCGGCACGGTCGATCACTATCTTTTTATGACATACGTTGCAGCGGATGCACGGCGTGATCTCAGATTCTCTCCCCACAAGCGCTTTTGCCGCCCACCGGAGATCGGCAAACATAGCCCTTCCCACGGCAACCATGTCAGCCTTTCCCCCGGCTATTACGCTCTCGGCAAACTCAGGGGTTGTAATCCCTGCAACCGCGATGACAGGTATGGATGTATGCTTTTTGACCAGACCGGCAAGCTCCACAAGGGGACCCTGTGGGGTGAACATCGGGGGTACGTCAGGGTAAATGGTCCCACCGAGCATGTATGTGGATGAAGATACGTGCAGGTAGTCAGCCCCTGCATCCTCAAGCCGTTTGGCGATGTCCACTGAAAGTGGCGGGGTGATACCGTTCTCAAGTGCTTCGTAGGCGCTGAATTTGACGCCGACGGGATACTCTTTCCCGCAGGCTTCTTTGATCCCCTCAAGGATTTCCACAGGAAACCTCATTCTCCCCTCGAAGTTGCCCCCGTATTTATCCTCCCTGCGGTTTGCATGGGGCGATATGAAGGCTCCCACCAGGTAGCTGTGCCCGCCGTGCACCTCGACCCCGTCGAACCCGATATGTTTTGCCCGCGTTGCCGCCTCAATCCATTTCCGGATGAGCTGCCGGATCTCATCCAGTGAGAGCTCCTCCGGCACCTCCGGATAGAGCAGGCTCGGTACCGCCGAAGGCGCGATGAGGCGCCCTCTGGGAGCCCGCCCACCCAGCATGGCAAGCTGCATGAAAATCCTTGCCCCCATAGTATGAACGCTTGAGACAAGCTTCTGAAAACCCGGGATGAAATCGTCGGAGTATATTCGTGAGGCCGGCGCCCAGAAAAGCTCATCTGCAACCGATGTAAACTCACTGATTATCAGCCCCACACCGTTATCCTCTGCAAGGCTGCAGAGAAACTCCTCGTAGCGAGGGTCAACGGCCATCCCCTCGGTGTGAAGGCCCAGGTCAATCGGCGGAAACACGATGCGGTTTCTCACCGTGACGGATCCTATCTTTATATCTGACAAAAGATGCTTGAATTGCATCTATGCGCTCCTCACGCAGGGATTTTTTCTATAAGGCCCTTTATTGACAGTCGTCATTGCTGCAGGGTAATCCCTACCCAGGTACACATTTTCCGGATGACATTTATTTTATAGCTCCGAGCGTAAGGCCTCTCACGATGTACCTCTGCACGATGAATATGAATACGAATGCCGGGATCATTGCTCCGATTGAGACGGCACACATCAGGGGCCAGTCAAATGCCATCGTGCCTGCGAGGGAAGCGACGAGCACAGGTACTGTCACCCCCTTATCGGAGGTTAGAACGAAGGCAAAGAGGAATTCGTTCCAGGAAAACATGAAAGTTAAAATGGCGACAGATATGACCATCGGCATACTTGTGGGGAGCACAACCCTTATAAGGGCTTGAAAGCGTGTCGCACCGTCGATCAGTGCCGATTCTTCGATCTCCAGTGGCATCTCCTCAAAGTATCCCTTCAAAAGCCAGATTGCAAATGGGAGGTTGATCAACAGGTGGGCAACGTTCACCGCGAAGGTCGTGTCAAGTATACGCAGGCTCCGTATGACGATGTATACAGGCACGATTACTCCAAATGCAGGCGCCATCCTTATAGAGAGGAACCAGAATCCGATGTTTTCGTTGAACCTGCTTTTGAACCGGGCCAGGCTGTAGGCGGCAGGGATGCTCAAGGTCAGTGCCAGAACGATGTCGACCCCTGCAATCATCAAACTGTTCTTAAAGGAGTGCAACATTCCCCCTGTGATGATCTTTCTGTACGCATCGGCCGTCGGTTTAAAGATCAGTTTGGGGGGTAGCACGAGGGTCTGGTAGTGGGTTTTAATTGATGAGAGCAGCAGCCATAAGATTGGAAACAGGAAAAAGACAAGGAAAATTGCGAGGATAACGTAAAGCCCAAACCTCAGTATCCAGTTTCGGGCAAGGGCCGACGTTCTCACCTCCTTATCCTCCTGATCAGGGCCTGGCTGATGAGAATGGTGATAAGAAGCATGATAACCGCAAGTGAAGCAGCCTCCCCCAGATTGAAGTACTGGAACCCGATCTTCCACCCCAGGAGCGGTAGTGTCTGTGTGGCAATGCCGGGTCCTCCAGTTGTCATGACGAATATGGTTTCGAACAGGTTAAAGGCATCGATGAAGCGGATGATCAGGGCTATGATTACCGCTCCT